>DASZFH010000051.1:0-5266 GCA_035939985.1 Candidatus Dormiibacterota bacterium | reverse complement strand
CGGCTCGCCGCCGCCCAGGCCGCGATCGTGGGGGTCAAGCACACAACCTCATAAGCTGGCCCGCCTCTCCCAACTCGGGGGAGGCGGGCCAATCGAAGTTAGTTCGATATTCTGAGGCATGCGATGGCAACAAGTTGCTGGGTCTAAAGCCTGCAAACTGCGGGATACTTGCTACGATTCTGGTCGTGGGGATGCAGCCGACATACTCGCCCAGAGTCGTCGATCTCGAATTGGTCGACAGACTAGCCGCGACTGGAGCCGTGGTCATCGAAGGTCCCAGGGCTTGCGGCAAGACGGCGACTGCACGGCAGCTTGCCGCCAGCGAGGTCTTGCTCGACATTGACCTCAATGCCAGGCAGGCGGCGGCGGTGGTCCCCAGGCTTGTCCTTGAAGGTCCCACTCCCCGGCTGATCGACGAATGGCAGCTGGTACCAGAAATCTGGGACCAGGTTCGACGTTGGGTGGAAGACCGGCGAAATCCCGGTCAGTTCATTCTTACCGGGTCGGCGGTTCCTGCCGACGAGATAACCCGACACTCAGGAGCAGGACGGATCACCAGGCTCAGGATGCGTCCGATGAGCCTCTTTGAGGCCGGAATCAGCACCGGCACGGTCTCGCTCTCAGGCGTTCTCGGCGGCCAGCCCATCGCGGCGCCCGAGCCGGCGATCGCGGTCCAGCGACTCGCAGAGGAGATCATTGTGGGAGGATGGCCTGGGTTCCGTCATCTCCCGCCGCAACGAGCACAGCGCGCAGTTAGGGACTACCTGGACGAGATCGCACGAGTCGATATAGGTCGGATTGATGGGGGCAGGCATGATCCGGGTAGGGTGCGACGCCTCCTCAGGAGCCTCGGCAGAAACGTTGCCACCTACGTATCGATCAGCACCCTGGCGACGGATACCGGAGGCGATGACAACCCGATAGATCGCGAAACGGTCCGGGACTACCTCGTCGCCCTCAAGAAACTCATGATTCTTGAGGATCAACCTGCCTGGGCACCCCACCTACGCTCTCGGTATCGGCTCCGCGAAGCTGCGAAGCGCCATTTTGTCGACCCCTCCCTGGCCGCGTCTGCGATGGGGGCTTCACCCGAGAGCCTTCTCCGCGACCTCAACCTGTTCGGTTTCCTGTTTGAGTCGCTCGTGATCAGAGATCTACGGGTATACGCGCAAGCCAACGACGCGACGGTCCTTCAATACCGGGATAGCGACGGGCTGGAGGTGGACGCAGTCGTAGAGGCCTCCGACGGCCGGTGGGCCGCGTTTGAAGTCAAGCTCGGCGGGGGTCTAGTCGAAGAAGGTGTCTCCACGTTGAAGAAATTCGTCAACCGGATCGACACCGCGAAATGCGGGCAACCGGCAGCTCTCGCGGTGATTACCGGCACTGGATATGCCTATACCCGCCCCGATGGCATTGCCATCCTCCCGATTACTGCGCTCAGGTCTTAGCCGAGACCCACCGATCCACGACGACGCCTTGGCGCCCAGGCACGCAATCTAGCGCCCTCTCTTCTGTGGTCCTCGTTCAAATGCGCTCGGTATGATCACTGCGGTCCTCGGCGTGAGAGCACTATCTCACGCACCTGGACCCCAATTCGTTCGCCGCAAATCGGTGGATCTCGGCTTAGCCAAGACCGGGTCTTCACTCACCAGTTGGGATTCGCGGCAGCGAACCCGGAGAGGACTAACGGGGAAAGGCCAGCCATAATCGGGGCATGGCCCCCCCCGGTTCAGACGACGCCAGGGATCAGGTCCGATCCAAGTTGGATCTGGTTGACGTTGTCCAGGGTTATCTCCGCTTGACTAAGAAGGGCCGGGAGTGGGTGGGCCTGTGCCCGTTCCATCCCGAAAAGACGCCGAGCTTCTATGTCAACCAGGGAAAGCAGCAGTGGATCTGCCACGGCTGCGGCCTGGGTGGCGACTTGTTCGGGTTCATCGAAAAGATCGAGAAGGTCGACTTTCGGGGAGCCCTCGAACTGCTTGCGGACAAGGCCGGTGTGGTCATTGAACGAGATCCCGGGGCGATGGCTCGTCGGGATCGCCAGAAGCGCTTGCTGGAAATCAACCGGCTGGCGGCCCTGTACTTCGAGTACGTTCTCCACTCAACGCCGGCCGGCGAGCCGGGGCTCCGATTGCTGCGCGAGCGCGAGGTTTCGATCGAAACCGCCAAACGGTTTCAGCTTGGCTTCGCGCCGGCTGGGGGCGATGGCCTGGCCCGCTATTTGAAAGAGAAGGGCCGGTCGATACCGGACGCTGGCGATGCGGGCCTATTACGCCGAGGCGGGACTCAGGACTTCTTCTTCAACCGCCTCGTCATCCCGCTCCGCGACGAACGCGGACAGACGTTGGCCTTCACCGCCCGGGCGCTCGATGCCGAGACACAGCCCAAATATCTCAATTCGCCCGAGACTGAGATCTACAAGAAGGGAAAGGTCATATTCGGCCTGGATCTGGCCCGAGATGAGATCAGCAAGCAGAACCAGGTGGTCGTGGTGGAGGGCCAGTTCGACGTCGTCAGCTGCCACCAGGCCGGGGTGTCAAACGTCGTCGCTACCTCTGGCACGGCCATGACTGAAGACCAGGTGCGGATTCTCAAGCGCTTCTGCGATCGGGTGATCCTGGCGTTCGACCAGGACGCCGCTGGGCGCAAGGCCACCAATGCAGCGATCGAGCACACCGTCGTGGTTGGAATCAGAGCAAGCGTCCTCGTCCTGCCCGGAGCCAAGGATCCAGACGATTTCATACGGTCGGCTGGTGAGCTGAGGGTCGAGCGTTGGAATCAAGCTGTGGCCCACGCCCAAACCGAATGGGAGTACTCCATGCGGCAGGCTGTCGCTGGACTCAACTTGGGGGAGCCCAGGGAGTTGGGAGAGGCGGTGGGGCGGGTCAACGCTGTCCTGGCCAAGATCCCCGATGCTCCGACACGTGAGGCGTACCGGGAGAGGGCGGGCGAGTGGACCGGCATCGAGCCTCATCGCTTCATCGAACCCTCGGTTTCCGGGCGTCGTTCGACTCAGAGTCGGCCGACGCCCACCAAGGTGGACCGGTTCCGGGGTAGCGCTCAGTTCCTTCTCCAGATCCTGGTCACGCGGCCCGAGGTGGCCGCTCGGGTGCGAACGCAACTGGAACCAGATGATCTTCCCGAACCCCAGCGGGGCACGTATCTCAAGATCGTCGACCTACTGGCCTCCGCCGGCGAGGGTGCCCTGGAAGCGAATATGGAGGCATTCGACGCGGCCGAGCAGGACTTGATTCGACGAGCTTGGTCGGTCGGGCCACCCGGAGGGGACGATGATCTGGTCCTCGACGACGTGATCCTCAAGCTGAAGAAGGAGTCCTTGAGCCGGCGCGGGGCGGCTATGATCAGCAGCCTCTCGGAGGCGGAACGGCGCGGTGACACTGAGACCGCCCTCAAACTCCAAGCCCAACTCGGCGCAATGGCGAGGACCCGCCAGGCGTTGAATACGTGAACAGTCAAAAAAGGCATTGCGTAAAAGTGAGTAAAGTTGGTGGATTCAGTTACAAGCTCGGGTAGGGCGTAAAGGCAGCGGCGGGTTGGCGAAAACGCAAGAGAAGGTTGAGGTCAAGCTCGAGGACGAGCTGATCCACGACGCTGAAGCGCTGATCGTCAAAGGCAAGGAGCATGGCTACCTAACGCCTGACGATTTGGTGGGTGCCTTCCCGGAGTTGGAGGCAGAGCCGGACCAGGTATTTCGTGTGATTGCTGCCTTTCGCGAGATGGGCATCGAGGTCAGCGATAGTGATCGGGATCCGGACGAGTCGCAGGAAGATGATGACCGCCTCGAAGTCGAGGTCATGGATTCAGTCTCCCTTGATGACCCCGTCCGGATGTATCTCAAGGAGATCGGGCGGGTCAACCTGCTCACGGCAGCGGACGAGGTTGACCTGGCCAAGGCCATCGAGGCTGGGTCATACGAGGCCAAGCAGCGCCTGACCGAGGCCAATCTCCGGTTGGTGGTCTCGATCGCCAAGAAGTACATCGGTCGCGGGATGTCCTTCCTGGACTTGATCCAGGAAGGCAATATGGGACTGATCCGGGCGGTCGAGAAGTTCGATTACCACAAGGGGTACAAGTTCTCCACCTACGCCACCTGGTGGATCAGGCAGGCCATCACGCGCGCCATCGCTGACCAGGCCCGCACCATCCGCATCCCGGTCCACATGGTCGAGACCATCAACAAGCTGGTCCGCGTTTCGCGCCGCCTGCTCCAGGAACTTGGCCGCGAGCCCAGCGATAACGAGATCGGGGAAGAGATGGGGATCACCCCCGAGAAGGTTCGGGAGATCATCAAAGTCTCGCAGGACCCTGTCTCACTGGAAACCCCGATCGGAGAGGAGGAAGACTCCCACCTCGGTGACTTCGTCGAGGACAAGGAGGCCATCGCTCCTCAGGACGCGGCTTCCCTGACCATGCTCCACAATGAGGTGGAGGACATCCTCGACACCCTGACCCCCCGCGAACGACGGGTTCTGCAGCTCCGATTCGGCCTCATCGACGGCCATCAGCGCACGCTCGAAGAGGTGGGCAAGCGCTTTGGTGTCACCCGGGAGCGCATCCGCCAGATCGAAGCCAAGGCCCTGCGCAAACTCCGCCACCCCAGCCGTTCCAAGAAGCTCCGCGACTACCTCGAATAGGGGGGCCGTGGGCTCGGAACAGCCCAGATGGTTGTTGTTTCGGTGGCTCCGTGCTTAACCCCTCCGGCGCGCTCCTACCACCCCCGAATCCGGCTAGATCAGCCAGTCCTCGTTGCGCATGATGGGGATGCGATCTCCGGCGGCGGTGATGCCGGTGACGGTGACAGCGGGGCCGCCGACCATGAAGTCGGTGTGGGCCACGCTGTTGTTGACTCGGTCCTTGTCCGCCTCTCCGACGCCTTCCAGGTAACCGCTGCCCAGAGCCAGGTGACTGGCCGCGTTCTCGTCCAGGAGGGTGTCATAAAAGGTGGTGTGGAGTGCTCCGACCCGGCCCTGGCGGTCAACTAGGGCTATCTCGCCCAGCCGTCCGACGCCAGGATCGACCGAGAGCAGGCCGCGAACGTTGTCGACACCCCGGCGGGCCTCGACCTGCACAACCTCCCCTCTCTCGAACCTCACCGTCAGACCCTCGACGATGGTGCCGTCCCTCATCACCAGCGGACGGGTGGCAGAGACAAGGCCCTCCGTGCGAACGGGGTCCGGCGTGGTGAACACTTCTTCGGAGGGCAGATTGGCGGCATGCCGGATACCGTCAACGGTTGCCGATTCCG
>DASZFH010000050.1:0-10109 GCA_035939985.1 Candidatus Dormiibacterota bacterium | reverse complement strand
CGTGATCTGCTCCCGAGTGCAAGGCCAGGTTGACGTGGTCGACGAAGGCCGGACCGGGTTGATCGTCCCGGCGGGTGATCCGATTGCGCTGAGGGAGGCGATCCGCTACCTCTGGGATAATCCCGCGGTTGCCGAGGAAATGGGCCGCCAGGGCCGTATTCGAGTCGAGCATAACCACACCCTGGAAGGTTTTATCGACGCCGTCCGAGCGACCACCGAAGAGGTCGCGCCACAACCGGTCCTAGCTATGGGCTCCTCCAACCGCTAACCCCGAAGGAGGGCGGGGGGCCCAATGTGCTTGGGAGGTCTTATTTGGGCTTCATCATGGCGTTTTCGGGATTGGGTGGCTCTATCTGGAGGGTTAAGCACGAAGTCACGAAGACCATGGAGACGAACGAAGGAGATGGGGGTATGGGCAGCTGATCTGGCCCTGGAAACTAAACGCTCAGGGCCGCATCTACTTCCGAGGCCTGGATTTGGGGGGCTCGCTTGGGCGCTGAAGGAAGGAATTCTGCTTCTCGTATCTCGACGAGGGCGTCGCGAAACGCTCGATCCACCTCGATCACGTCGTCCTCGGTGTGGGCCGTGGTGAAGAAACAGGGGGCGCTTTCGAGGATGTGAACGCCTCGGTCCCGCAACATCGGGAAGAGCAACTTCCCATAGGGATGATCGCCGGTGATGGCGGGCTTCCAGAGCGACCCGAAGTGTTGGATCTCAAGCGGTGCTTCGACTTTTCCAAAGTGAGCATTGAGGCGCGTGGCGAAGTCACAGGTGAGACGGTTAACGCCATCCTGAATTTCAGATCCCGAGTCGATAAGGTGCTCCAGAACGGCCTTTGCGGCAGCGAGAGCCAGCGGTTGACCAACAGCGGTAGCGGACAAATAGGAGTTCGCAATCGTTGGCATGGAGTCGTCTCCATATTTCCAGTCGCCGCCATCGACACCGTCCATCCAGGCCTTCCGGCCGGCGATGATGCCGATGGGGAAGCCTCCCCCCACCGGTCCGCCGTAGATCGCGATATCGCCCTTGAAGCCCAATATCGCCTGGGCTCCGCCCGGCGCCATTCGAATGCCGGTCACCACCTCGTCGATGATGTAAGCAATGCCCGCCTGTTCGGTGAGCTCGCGCAGTTCATGCAGAAATTCCTGGGGCCGGAACTCTGGCCGGTGTTTCTGGATAGGTTCGACCAGGACCGCCGCGAGCTCGGATGCATGCTCCTTGATGATGGCAATCGCTTCCGGGGTGCCGTATTCGAGGACTATGACATTCTCACCCGCGGCCGGGACTGGCTCGCCGACGTTGGAGCCAGCCGCGACGAACGCATCGAAGATGCCGTGGTCGGAGCCCGCGAAGATCGCGATCAGGCTGCGGCCGGTCACGGCTCTGGCCAGCCGGATCGCGTCCAGCACCGCCTCTGACCCTGTGTTGCAAAAACCGGCCCGGTCGAATCCGGTCACGTCGCAGAGCAGGCGGGCCACCTCTCCAGCCAGCGGGTGTATCGTGGCGACCTCGAACCCCTCCTTGATCTGGCGTTGAACCGCTTTGACCACCGGGGGTGATTGCCAGCCCAGAAAACACGATCCGAAGCCGTTGACGACGTCTATGTATTCGTTACCGTCGACATCCCATACCCGAGATCCCAGAGAACGTCCGATCACGATCGGGTAAGCCAGCTCTTTCAATACCGGATCGAAGCCACCGACCGCGTAAGGGTGCGCAAGATGTGGTCGGTTGGCCTGAGTCAGATCCCTGGATCCGGCCGTGCGCGACCCATATCGCCGGGTGAAAGCCTCCAGCCGCGCTCGTTGCTTGTCCGACATCTCGACTGTGGGGAGATTGATCCCCGCCATCCCGGGGAGCGGGTTTCCGGCGAGCAGGTCCGTGGCGGTCGGGGTCTCTCGCCGCCTTTCGCCCGTGCCAACCGTGGCGGTGGAGGATGCGCGCAGCAGCGATTTCTCGAGCAACACCAGGCCCTGCTCAGCTTGACTCTGGGATTGTTCCGAGCTGACTATGGGCGCGGGCTGGTCCTCCGAAATTGGACTCTCGAACGGTCCTTGAGGCCCCTCCGCGGTTGGGTCCTGTGCCGACGGTGCAGGTTCGATCCAGTGCCGCTCCCGCTCGAACGGGTAGGTCGGGAGCCTGCGTCGGCGAACCGGGGCGTGATGACGTAAAGACTCCCAGTCAAGCTCGATACCGTGCAACCAGAGCCGCCCGGCCGCGGTCAGAAGGTCGCGATTCTCGTCCTTGGTTCGATCGCTCAGGGAGGCGATGACCGAGGATCGATCCGATCCCGCCAACTGGCGATTGGCAAACGCGGTCAGGGTGGCACGCGGGCCAACCTCCAGGCAGAGGTGCGGTCCACCTGCGACCAGAGTTCCGATTGCCGCCCCAAAGCGGATGGGTGTCCGCATATGACCGGTCCAATATCCGGGATCGGTCGCCTGCTCATCAGTGAGCCAAATTCCGGTGGCGGTCGATACGATCGGAATGCGGGGAGGTCGCAACTCGATCTGGCCGACGATCTCCGCCAATGGTTCCAGTGCCGGGTCGACCATGGCCGAGTGGAAGGCATGCGAAGCAAGAAGCGTCCGGCACCCGATTTGGTCCCGTTTGAGCTCCTGGAACAGTCGCTCGATTTCGGGGGTGGGGCCCGAAACTACGCAGGAGTCGTTGGCGTTTTCCGCGGAGACAGCAAGGGCTGGATGGCTGGCCAGCCGGTCTTCCAGGTCGACCAGGGGCATGGAGACCGCCATCATCGATCCGGCTGGAAGATCCTGCAGCAAGCGGCCCCGGGCAGCGACCAGTCGGAGGGCGTCCTCCAAGGTCATGACCTCCGCCAGCACCGCCGCCACAAATTCCCCCACATCGTGGCCGACCATGGCCTGCGGCTCCACCCCCCACCGCCGCCATAGCACGGCGAGCGCGTACTCGATCGTGAAGAGGGCGGGCTGGGACAGGTCGGGCCGTCTCAGCGCCTTGCCGGAGTCGGCGCCATCCGCGAACAGGATTTCACGTAGGTCACGCCCCATGATCGGGAGTAGGATCTCGGCGCAACGGTCGACCTCCTCTCGGAACCACGGTTGGCCTCCGTAGAGGCGCTTGCCCATGCCCGCATGCTGGGCTCCCTGACCGGGGAACATGAAGGCGACGGGACTGCCGGGCACGGTGAGGGTATGTCGTTCGGCCGAACCCCCGGCCAATGCCCCAGCCGCCTCTGTGTGACTCAGCGCCACTGTCATTGCCCGTTCCACGAACCGCTTCCGACCGGATTGAAGGGTATGGGCGATGTCGGCAAGGTCGCGTTCCGCCCGACCAGTGAGGAAAGCTGCCAACTGGGCCTCGGCTCCACGGAGGGCTGAGGGCGTGCGAGCCGAGAGGACATACACCTGCACCTCGGGCGCTTCCGGTCGACGACGGGGGCGGCGAGGAGCCTCTTCCAGGACGATGTGTGCACAACTTCCGTCGACGCCAAACGCACTCACTCCGGCCCTGCGGACCGACCGGCCGTGGAGCCAGGGGGTTCGCTCAGCAGCCACGGAAAAGGGGGTCGAGGCGAAGTCGATGCTGGGGTTGGGGTTTTGGAAGTTGATGCTGGCCGGGATCACCTGGTGGTGGAGGGCCAAGGCGGTCTTGATCACTCCAGTCACTCCGGCGGCACTGGTCAGATTGCCGAGGTTGCTCTTGACCGAGCCGATGGAGCAGGACGAGGTCTTGCCGGCGGAGTCCGGGAAAGCCCGAGTCAGAGCTTCGACTTCGATCGCGTCAGCAGCGGGCGTCGCTGCCCCGTGAGCCTCGATGTAGCTGATCGTGTCCGCCCCCACCCCGGCGTCCGCCAGGGCGCGGGTGACCACCGCCGCCTGTTCGGTCACGCTTGGGGTGGTGAATCCGGCGCGGCGCTCGCGATCGTCATTGACCGCAACTCCGCGAATGATCGCAAAAATCTGGTCGCCGTCCTTTACCGCATCCTCGAGACGGCGCAGGACGACCACCGCCGCTCCGTCCCCGAAGGTCGTTCCGCTGGCGTCCGCGTCGAAGGGGCGCGTTCGGCCGTCGGCGGAGCCTCGTCCGCCATCCCGATATAGATGGCCGCTGTTGACGGGGACCGTAATCGAGACTCCGCCGGCAAGAGCGAGATCGCATTCGCCCGCGCGTAGGCTGGCGGTCGCCTCGCAGATCGCCACCAGAGATGTGGAACCTTCCGTGTGAATCGAGATGGCGGGCCCGTTCAATCCAAGTGTCTGAGCGATCATCGGGGCCAAGTAGTCCCTTTCGGTGGCAGCGAAGGTCTCGAATTCATCCATCTCGGCGAGCACGTCCGGCCGGCGCGCAAGGTTGCTTAAGTAGTAAGAGTCTTTCGACTTGCCCGCGAACACCCCGATCTGCCCGCTGAAGTTGTCAGGGGGATGACCGGCCGCCTCCAAAGCCTCCCAGACGATCTCGAGGATGATTCGCTGTTGCGGATCCATGATCGCCGCTTCTTTCGCGCTGAAACCGAAGAAAGAGGTATCGAACAGGTCGGCGTTGTCCAGAACGCCTCGGGCCCTGACATAGGCTGGGTCGTCACGAAGAGAGGCTGGGACCATCGGGTCGAGAGCGGCGTAGTCAAAAAACGTGGTGCTGTCGACTCCCCCGAGGAGGTTGGACCAGAGTTGGTCGATGTCCGCTGCGCCCGGAAAGCGTCCGGCCATCCCTACAATCGCGATCGCCTGCCCGAGGACACGGGTCTCGGGGGATGGGGTGGGAGCGGTTGCGGGCTCCACAGGTTCGGGGCGATCGCGATCGGGGGCTTCGGAAGAGATCGCCGCATTCGCCCCGCGGCTCCCATCGATATGAGCGGCCAGTTGCCGAACCGTGATCTGTTCCATCAACTCAGTCACCGCGACCTCGATGCCAAGCCTCTGTTGGATCAGGGTCGCAACACGGAGAGCCTTGATCGAATCACCACCCACTTCAAGAAGGGACTCAGTGACGCCCACCCTGTCGACACCAGTGGCTTCGCTCCAGATGGCGCACAGTTGTTCCTCAAGCTGGGACGATGGAACGATATCGGCAGTTGCCAAATCAGGGTGCTCTTCAGAAGGGTGTTTGAGGCGCTCGTCAGTCGGCTGCTCGGTGTGGGAAAGCGCGGCGCGGTCAAGCTTGCCCTCGGAAGTCATCGGGAGCTGGTCCAGCCAAACGAAGGTTGCCGGGACCATGTGTTCGGGAAGGTGGGGGAGGAGGAAGTCGCGCAGCGCAGAGGGGTCCTGGGCTCCAGCCCTCCCATCCTCGGCGGCGACGACGTATGCCACCAAACGTAGGCGGCCCTCCGTACCTTTCAGAGGAATTACCGCGCAGCACTCGACCCAGCCGTGCTGGGCTAGAACCGCTTCGATTTCGCCAGGCTCGATCCGGTATCCACCGACTTTGACCTGGTTGTCAGTGCGGCCGTGAAAGATAAGGGTCCCCTCCCCGGTCCATCGCACCAGGTCACCAGTCCTGTAAAGGATCGGCGCCGGGTCCGGGATGGCTTGGCCCTCGGCCAGGAAAGGATTGACGATGAAACGCTCGGCGTTCAGCTGTGGGCGATTGAGGTAGCCGCGAGCCAGCCTGTCGCCCCCGATGAAGAGTTCTCCAATCCCCCCCTCTGGCACTGGGTCAAGTTCTTCGTCGAGCACGTACGCCTCTGTATCTGGCAGTGGTCGTCCGATCGGAATCCGATGCGATTCATCCGGCAGGGGAGCCGGGATTCTGTAGCAGCAGGCCAAGGTTGTCTCCGTCACCCCGTACGTATTGACGAAGGCGGTGTTCGGAAGCGCGGCCTGAGCACGACGGATGTGGTCTGGGCTGGGCTGCTCATCGCCGATCAGGACGTTGCGCACGCCGTCAAGTTGAGCCGGGTCGTCGTCGACCACGGCGTTGAAAACCGAAGCTGTCAACCAGAGAGTGGTGACTCCCACATCCTGGACCGCTCGGCGGAGGCCTGACGCGGTCGGGACCAGCTCATCGTGGAGGACGCAGCAGCCTCCATTGAGGAGGGCCCCCCAGATTTCAAAGGTGGACGCATTGAGTGAGAGGGGGCTTGATTGAAGCAGCGATGCGTTCTCCGCGAGGGTGACATATTCGACATCGCGGACCAGCCGACACACGGCCAGATGGGGTATTTCGACGCCATTGGGCTCGCCGCTTGAGCCGGACCTGTACTGGACATAAGCAAGGTGGTGGCTGCCGATCCGAACGTCAGGCGAGGACTCTGGCCGGGCCGCGATCAGATCGGCATGGGAGTCCATCAAGAGACGACCGCGCATGGCTTCGGGGACCGTGTCCCGCCATCGCTCCTCGGTGATAAGAACGCTGGCCCTGGAGTCCTCCAGGATAAAACCGAGTCGCTCCCGTGGATCCCGCGGGTCGAGCGGTAAATAACCCGCTCCGGCCTTG
This sequence comes from Candidatus Dormiibacterota bacterium, assembly GCA_035939985.1. GTDB lineage: Bacteria > Chloroflexota > Dormibacteria > Dormibacterales > Dormibacteraceae > DASZFH01. The sequence continues at coordinate 3,695 of DASZFH010000050.1, read as the reverse complement.
AGGATGCCGACCAGGGCCACGATCATGGCCAGGCTTCTGTCCAGACAGACGGCTACGGGGGCGTCGAACTGGACACCCATCTCAATCAACTGATGCGCCAGGCGGTTGGCTGCGGTATCGAGGTCGTGATAGGTCATCACCTTCTGGCCCTGCTTGACGGCGGGGCGGTCAGGTCCCAAGCGCACCTGTTCGGCAAACAACTCCACGATGGTGGCCGTGCGGTTCGAGCCGCTGCGGGTCCGATTCCATTCCACCAGAACCTTCGATCGTTGGTCGCCCTCCAGCGGGCAAGCTTGGGCTGGGGTCAAACGTGGGTTGTCCAGGAGCCGGCGCAGACAGCGTTCGAAATCCGCAACCAGGAGGCTGAGCCAGGTGTCATCGAAGCTTTCCGGATCGGCCTGAGCATCAATCTGGAGGCCTGAATCCCGAGTCAGTCGGATCGTCACCGGAACATCCTCGGGCGGGTGGGTGGTGAGTGTGGTGGCGGATTGGCACAGACGTACCGCCGCCAGTGGCCTTCGAACGAAAGCCGATCGAGATTCTGAGGTTCGAAAATTGAGACTGCCGACTCCACGGCGAGGGTCCACATCCACGGTGACGGCGCTGCTGGACATCTCATCTTCGGCCATCAGCAACACGATTTCCCTCTCGTGTAAATGGCGGCTCAAGACGACGGCGAGCGCGGTTGCGGCCAAGGAGACCGGAGTGGTCGATCGCTGGCTGGCGCGTTCTTCCAAGGCTGAGGCGAGCCGTTCATCCAGCCGGGCCTCTGTGTGAACGCTTGGCCGCGTCTGGGCCATCGTCATGCGTGTCTCGTCATGCGTGTCTCGTCGCGCGCGGGCGGGTAACCACTGCCTGGTAGGGTAGACCGCCGGGAATGGGTATGGCAATTCCCAGTGGGACTCACATGGATCAGTACACCGTTGGACATTTTGGTCCGTGAGGGCCACTCTTTGGCTTGTGGGGCGAGGGCGAAGGTCGAGAGACGCGGTCAGAAAGTGGTCTGGTCAATCACGACGAGCTAGTGCGGGAAGGCCCAGTGCAATTGGATGCCGGGGGGACACAACCTGGTTCCGCCCCGAAAGCTGGGACAAATGTCCCGGCAGGTCGGGCAAATCCCATCGCTTTCTGACCGACGGAGGACCATCGTTGGAAGGCCAAGGACAGCGGGGCGATGATTGACTGCAGACTCTTTTTTAAATCGGGTGGGAGACCTAGGTGACGACTGAGCTGGAAATAGACCTTCGCGCAACGACCAGTGAACCGGAGGCGCTGGCCCTGATGCCGGAGTCCTATGCCATGGAGAAGAAGGTCATGCCCCTGCGCATTGAGGACGACACCTTACTGATCGCCGCCCATGATCTCGATCCCGTGCAGATCCGGGAGATCCAGGTTCTCACCCGGCACCGGATCCGAGTCGTCCGGGCCTCTCTGAACCAGATCGAGTTCGCCATCCGCGATCGCTATGGGGTTTTGGCCCGGGTCGATCAGCACGTCCAGGAGTTCAGCGAGCGCACCGGGATCGGGTCTGACCTCGCTGCCGCGGCCCAGATCGGGGACGATTCGCCTGTCGTTCAGATCGCCAACCTCCTCATCACCCAGGGTCTGCGCGACCGGGCATCCGACATCCACATCGAACCCCAGCAAACCCGGCTCAGGGTGAGATTCCGAATCGACGGCATTCTCAAGGACGCTCTCGACCTGCCCCGGACCATGGCTCCGGCCCTCGCCTCCCGGATCAAGGTCATGGCCAATATGGACATCGTCGACCGCCACCGCTCCCAGGACGGCCAGATCCGGATCGAGGGCGAAGGCCGTCAGGTGGATATCAGGGTCTCGACCGCGGAGACGATCTGGGGCGAGAAGGTCGTGATGCGACTACTCGACCAGGGCCGCACGCTCCTCAAACTGGACGAGCTTGGCCTGGCCGAGCAGCCCTACCACCGGCTCTCAGCTCTACTGCGCTCTCCCTACGGCATGATCGTGGTCAGCGGGCCCACTGGAAGCGGCAAGACCACGACCCTCTACGGGGCGATCCGTGAGCTGGATGCGTCCACCCAGAACATCACCACCATCGAAGACCCGGTCGAGTACACCTTCGAGGACATCAACCAGATGCAGATCCGGCGGATGGCCAATCTCACCTTCGCCAACGGCCTCAAGGCAATCCTTCGTCAGGACCCGGATGTGATCCTGGTCGGTGAGATTCGAGATCTGGAGACGGCCGAGATCGCTATTCAATCGGCCCTGACCGGCCACCTGGTTCTGTCCTCGCTGCACGCCACCGATGCCGCAGGCGTCATTCAGCGCTTCATCGAGATGGGCATCGAGGGCTTCCTGATCTCTTCCGCTTTGGTCGGAGTTCTGGGCCAGCGCCTGGTCCGCCGTATCTGCCGGTTCTGCCCCGAGCCGTACCAGCCCAGTGCGGCCGAGATGCGTCTGTGGGAGGAGTTTCGGCCTCTCGACAAGGAGGTCTTCTACCGCGGCGCTGGTTGCGACAACTGCGCCGGCACCGGCTATCGGGGCCGGGTGGGAGTGTTCGAGGTGTTACCGCTGAGCGAGACGATCAAGCGGATGATCAGCGATAAGGCTTCCTCCCAAGCCATTCGGGAACAGGCCATGGCCGAGGGGATGGCCACCCTGCGATCGGACGCGGTCTCCAAGGTGGCGGCCGACATGACCACGCTGAGCGAAGTCATGCGCTGCGTTTGGCTGATCTGAGGGGGGCTGGGGGTGAGCAAATTTAAGTACCTGGCCTACGACGCAGGCGGTCGCCGCCGCTCAGCGGTGGTGGCGGCCAGTTCCGCTGACCAGGTCAAGGAGATGCTCTGGTCGGACGGTTTGCATATCGTCCAGATTCAGCCCGACTTCTCGTTCCCCCACCCCGACGAGTTGCTGCCGACTTTCATCAAGGTCAAGCCCAGCGAGATCATCCTTTTCACTCGCCAGCTCGCCACCTTCGTCAAGGTCGGGGTCCCGATCTTGGATGGCCTGGGGGTGCTTCGCGATCAAGCCAGCTCGGCGATCATGCGTCGGGCTCTGACGCAGATCATCAAGGACCTCGGGACGGGGGCCTCGCTATCCGGCGCGCTGGCCGGCTTTCCCAAGATCTTTGGCCGCCTCTATGTGGACATGATCAGCTCGGCCGAGGTGAGCGGCAACCTTGACGAGACCCTGCGCCAACTGGCCAATTACATGAGCCGCGACGAGAGCGCCCTGCGTAAGGTCCGCAACGCCATGATCTATCCGGCGATCGTCCTGACTCTGGCCTTCGCTGTGGTCGGCGTACTGATCGGCTTCGTACTGCCTGCCTTTGCGCGCCTGTTCGCCGACTTCCGGGCAACCATGCCGCTTCCCACCCGGATCCTGCTGACCGTTGGGACCTTCACCGGCCGTCACCTCGTCGCGATCTTTGTGCTGCTGGGCCTTTTGGTGGTCTGGGGCACCCTCTATGCGAATACGGCCCGGGGGAAACGGACCCGAGACGTGCTTCTGCTCCGCGTTCCGGCCCTCGGCACCATCGTCCGCTACGCCATCATCGAACGCTACCTGCGCACCCTGGCCACCCTGGCCCGGTCGGGTGTTGCCATCACCCAGATGCTCGACACCGCCAATCAATCGCTGGGCAATTGGGTGTTCACCGACCGACTGGGCGCGGTCCGAGATCAGATGCTGAGCGGCGAGGGGTTTGCCGG
>DASZFH010000049.1:0-6024 GCA_035939985.1 Candidatus Dormiibacterota bacterium | reverse complement strand
CTGGAAGAGCCGATCAAGACCCTCGGAGAGCACCAGGTGAACCTTCGCCTCCATCGGGAAGTGGTGGCAATTGTCAACGTGATCGTTACTCAGGACCGGTAAGCGCTCCGACCTTGGTCACGGCGCCCCAGTACGAAGCTCGAGTCCCGCCCCACGACCTCGATGCCGAGCAATCGGTGCTGGGTGCGATCCTGTTGGATCCAGTCGCGATCACCAAGGTGTTGGAACTACTGCGGCCGGATGATTTCTATCGCGAGAACCACCGGCAGATCTTTCGTGCCGCGGAGGAGTTGTTCAGCGCCGGGGAACCGATCGACAACATCACGGTCTCGGCCGCCTTGGAACGGATGGGAGTGCTCGAACGTGTCGGTGGCCGGGCCCACCTGGCAGCTCTCGAGCAATCGGTGCCGACCGCTGCGAACGTCGAGTATTACGCCCGAATCGTCAAGGACAAGTCCTACAAGCGGAGGCTGATTTCTGCCGGTGGCGAGATCGCGTCCCTGGGCTACCAGGAGGGCGTGGAGGCTGATGAGGCAGTCGATCGCGCCCAGTCGACGGTGTTCGCGATCGCGGACGACCGGACCTCGACCGATTTCGAAAAGCTGGATTCCCTCTTGCGCCCAACCATGGACCGGCTCCACCTCCAGATGGAGAGTGGGAAAGGGGTCACCGGAGTCCCGTCCGGGTTCTACGACCTGGACAACATCACCAACGGATTCAAGGGTTCAGACCTGATCATCGTCGCTGGGCGGCCCTCCATGGGCAAGACCAGTCTGGCTCTCAACATCGGACTCAACGCCGCTCTCCAGCACCAGATTCCAGTGGCTATTTTCAGCTTGGAAATGTCCAAGGAGCAGCTGGTGGAAAGGATGCTCTGCGAGCACGCCGGCATCGATGCTCAACGCATGCACCGGGGCTTGCTCGGGGGCGACGAATACGACCGGCTGGCCAGAGCCCTCGGCCCGCTCGGGGATGCCCCGATCTTCATCGACGACTCCGCCATGATGGACGAGTTGACGATCATGCTCAAGGCCCGGCGAGTCAAGCAACGGGAGAACATCGGGATGGTCATCATCGACTACCTGCAGCTGATGCACGGGCGCCGGCGGGGGGATGACTCCAACCGGGTCCAGGAGGTGTCCGCCATCTCCAGGGCCTTGAAGGGCCTGGCCCGAGAATTGAAGGTGCCGGTGCTGACAATCTCTCAGCTCAGTCGCGCCCCCGAGCAGCGCCCGGACAAGAAGCCGATCCTCAGCGACCTGCGTGAGAGCGGGAGCATCGAGCAGGACGCCGACTTGGTGATCTTTGTTTTCAGGCCCGATTACTACAAGTCCGAAGACCGGCCTGGCCTGGCTGAAATTATCGTGGCTAAAAACCGAAATGGCCCGACAGATACCATCACCCTTCGTTTCCGTCGTGAATTAACCAGATTCGAGAACCTTGCCAGAAGGGAGCAGTCCTAGTGTTTATCCATCTGCCGTCGCCGCCGCCGCTCCGCCTCTCCTCCTATGAGTTGTCGAACCAATGGTGATCATGGTCGTTGGGGGGCAGTGGGGCGATGAGGGCAAGGGCAAGCTCACCGATCTCCTTGCCGGTTCCGCCCACCTGGTTGTGCGGGGAACGGGCGGTAGCAATGCCGGTCATACCGTTGCCACCGACGAAGGCGAGTTCAAGTTTCAGCTTCTTCCCTCGGGGATTCTGAACAAGGACTGCACCTGTATCGTCGGCAACGGGGTGGTCGTGGACCCCAAAGTGCTGATTCGTGAGATCACAGAGCTCAAGGAGCGCGGCTACGACCTTTCCAATCTGGTCGTCAGTGAGCGTGCGCATATGGTCATGAGCTATCACCCCATGTTCGATCAGTTGGAGGAATCGCAGCGGGGCGATGATCGCCTGGGCACCACCGGCCGGGGGGTTGGTCCGGCCTACTCGGACAAGATCCGACGCATCGGATTCCGGATTGGAGACCTCCAAAAAGAGGCCTTTCTGAGCAAAAAACTGGCTTTCGTGGTTGGTCAGGTCAAGAACCCGAGTATGACCAACCTCTATCACCATGAGCCCCTCGACTGGGAGCAGATCCAGTCCGAATACCTGGGCTACGCGAAGACCCTGGATCCATATATCAAAGACACCTTCCCGATCATCCAAGACACCATCGACGCCGGCGGAAACATCCTCATCGAAGGCGCTCAAGCGACGATGCTGGATCTGGACTTTGGGACCTATCCGTACGTGACCGGCTCCAATCCCACCGCGGGCGGCGCCTGCACCGGGACCGGGATCGCTCCGGCCTATGTCGACCTGACCATCGGCGTCTTCAAGGCCTACACCACCCGGGTCGGCTACGGACCGTTTCCCACCGAGCTCCATGACGATCTCGGGCAGTTCATCCGCGATCGGGGCCAAGAGTATGGAACCGTAACCCGGCGACCCCGCCGGACCGGCTGGTTCGATGGTCCGGTCGGCCATTATGCGGTCCGGATCAACGGTATTCGGTCGATCGCGCTGACCAAGCTCGATGTCCTCGATCAGCTCCCGACACTGCGGATTTGCACCGGATACTTGTTCCGAGGCCAGATTCACCGCCATCCAATGGCCAACATCTCCCACCTCAAGCACTGCGAGCCGATCTATGAGGAGATGCCGGGATGGATGTCTCCAATCGGCGATATTCGGGCCTGGGAGGATCTGCCGCCGGCCTGTCAAGCCTATGTTGAGCGATTGGGGGAGATCTGCGGCGCTCCCGTCGACTTGATCGGGGTTGGGCCCCACCGTGACCAGGTGGTCATGCGTCGGGCCCCTTATTTCGACACTTTAGAGGCCGGTCCAGCCAGGATTTAGGAGTCGGCTCTGGACAGGTGGGTCTGGGTCGCGAGATGGAAGGCTGAGCCGAGGTCGGATCGGTTACGCTGCAGCCAAACCGCACCTTCGATCGCCGCCACAAACAGCTGGGTGGCTGCGATGGCAACGAATACCCCCTCGATCCCAGCACCCTGATGGCGAACGGCGAAGCCTGAAAGGCCCGCGGCGATGCCGATAAAGGGTCGGGTCAGGCCGCCAGGGAGAGTTGACCGGTCGGCCAAGACCAGGCTCGCAACCAACCAGGCCGGGCCGCTGTCGAGCTGGAACACCGCGTTCCAGTGGAAGAAGTAGATCGGCACCAGCGCTCCGATCAAGAATCCGGCCAGGACCACAGGGCTCATACGCCGGGTGTACCAGAACACCGCCGCGCCAATCACAGCCATCAACAGCGAGGTTGCGAAAACTGGACCGGCCAGGTTGCCGACATAGAGGCGGACCGGATCGATCGGGGCCGCGTCGGCCGGGAAGAATTGGTGCCAGAACCGGATCGGTTCGACGTGTGCGCTACCACCGAAGGGATCGGTGTAGCTCGCGATGGCTCCCCTTGAAGCCAGCAGCACGACGACGTAAATCAATAGCCCGATCTGGATCGACGCCTTGGACAGGAATCGGGCCCGGAGAAGTTCCAAAATCACAGTTCCCAAGGCGCAGGCGGCTACCAACAAGATGGGTGCTGCCGGCCCAACTACAACCACCGAAATCAGGGCCGCGGCGACCGGGTTGGCTCCCTTCCAGCCGGCGATCCGGGCTGCGAGGTGGGCCAGCAAGCCTGCCGCTAGGGCGAGGGCCAAGAACTCCACGGCTTGGAGTCGGAAGATCGCAACTCCAAACAGCACAGCCGGTGTGACTGCGATGATCTTGACTGCGTCGTCCGGAATCCGAACCGGACTTAGGGCCGCCTTATCGATGACGGCTGAGGCCTTACCCAGCACCCGACGATTCTAGAAGGACCGGCAACCGAGACCAAGCGGACCCGGACTACGTAAGCTACTGGGGTCTTGTTGGCATTGCCGCGGGTAACCGCCAAGGTGAGAGGGGGGGCCACCCCCCAAGGGCGGCTCATTGCTGCCCTCATCTCTTTTTTTCTCGCTTTGGGTCCAGTTGCACTTCCCCCCGTTGTGGAGGCCGACTCACCAGACACGTGGACGCTCCTGACTGCGCCGCCGACCTTGGGTGAGAGCCCGATCTTCGCCCTAGCCGTCGACCCGGCCTCAGGCGCTGTATTGGTCGGTACCGGGGCGGGGGCCCTCTATCGCAGTACCGATCATGGACTGGCCTGGACCCTGGTGATCCACGATCGGAGTTCGATCTTGACCATTGCATTCAACCCCTACGCCACAGGTCATGTGCTGGCTGGAACGCAATCCGATGGGATCTGGTCGAGTACCGACGCGGGGGTGCATTGGAGTCGCGACCTGGGTTCCCCAAACGTGGCAGTTCGGAGCCTTGGATTCGCCCGCTCGTTCGGCCTTGCCGGGACTGATCACGGCGTCCTCATCAACCGCGGCTCAAGTTGGGTGGGGACCGGCCTGGAGCAGATGCGGGTCGATGCCTTGGCCGTACCGGTCGCCTCTGATCCCGCCCAGATCGTGGTCGGAGGGGATTTCAGCCGAAATGGGGAACAGTTGCCGCTTTACCAAGCTCAGGATGCCGGAACAGACCCATTGACCTGGAACCTGATGAAGCCGCCTGACGGCGCGACCGGATCGGTTGCGGCCCTCGCGGCCGGCCCGGTCAAAGGGGCGTCCCGTCCGCTCTTGCTCGGGACCAGCACCGGGGCCTGGCTCTCACCAGACTCCAGTACCAACTGGACGGCGGAGGCAGGACTGCCCGGAACCGATTTCAACGTCGCGGTTTTCGGACCGGTTTGGAACTGGTACTACCTAGCCAGCGATGGGGGAGGCTCGGTGAACGGGGGTCTGTGGAGCAGTGGTGACTTCGGGGCCACCTTCAAGTCGTTTCAGCCGCCAGTCCCCACTGTGAGCGCGGTGGCGGTGAGTTCGGGCAATCCCCCCGAGCTCTACGTCGCCACCTACCGGCCCGCTGACCACGCGATCATGCTCTGGTCGTATCAGGATGCCGGCGGGGCTCCCAATCCGCCCACGGGAGGGGTTCCGCCGGTCACAACGGCGGTGCCCGGCGTGGTTCAACCACCCATCGGTCACACAAATCCAATCGTTGCTCGCTTGGAAGGTCCTGAGGGCCCCTATTTAGCGGTGGGGGCAGCCGGCCTTCTGCTGATCGTGGTGGCCCTGCTGAGCGGCGTGTGGCGGCGCAGACATCGCCGTCACCCTGTGTAGACTCGCCGGCATGAGCACCCCCCACGATCGCCTCATAGCTTTGGGCCTGGATTTGCCAGCGGCTCCCGCGCCATTGGCTGCCTATGTGCCGTCGATCCTGGTGCCGATCGGGGAGGGGCGGGCTTTGCTCTACGTCGCCGGGCAGGTTCCGATCAAAGATGGCACCTTCACCTGCCAGGGCAGCGTTCCCGACCACGTTTCGGTCGACCAGGCCCAAGAGGCCGCGCGCGTCTGCGCCTTGAACATCCTGGCCCAGGTAGAGGCTGCGGTCGGCTTGACCAGGGTCGAGCAGGTCGTCCAAGTCTCTGGCTACGTGTTGAGTCAGGACGGTTTCGGCGACCAGCCACTCGTGATCAATGCGGCATCCGACCTGCTCTTCGAAGTTCTGGGTGAGGCCGGGCGGCACTCTCGGGTTTCTGTGGGTACCAACGCCTTGCCGAAATCCGTGTCCGTGGAGATCGCCGCCGTTGTCTTGGTCAGAAGTTCAGATCCCAGGGAGGGCTAGGCGGTTCTGAGTCGGTTTGTTGGGCTGAGGCAGGGCAGGCTACTGCTGATCGGCTCGATTGGCTACCTCGCGTTGATCTTCGGGGTCATGCTCTGGCGCGGAATCGAAATCGAACCGCAGTGGGTACTGCTGTCTTTGCTGTTGATCGCCATCGTGGTCGGCCGAGGTCGACAGTTCCTGACTGATTGGACGCCCTTCTTGGTCCTATTCCTCGCCTATGAGGTGATGCGCGGGTTCGCCGGCAAGACAGGCTTCCCTCACCACGATTTCTCGCCCCTGGAGCGATTGCTTTTCGGTGGCAACCTCCCCTCGGTCTTCCTCCAACAGCACCTCTATCACCCAAGCGTGATCAGCTGG
>DASZFH010000048.1:0-2550 GCA_035939985.1 Candidatus Dormiibacterota bacterium | reverse complement strand
ACTGTTTGCCTCCCGGCACAGGCCTTACGGCTCCTGCCAAGTGGCTCGCTGGCGACCAGGGCCAGGGACTACGTTAGAGGTCCGGCCTGAAATGCGCAACCCCCGAACTGATGTGCGCCGGTTGGCAACTATCGGTTGCCTGTTTCATTGGGACTGGGTTCCTGCGAACCAAGCGTTTACCGCCATATCGGAGTCGAGTTCGACAGCGCGCCGCTAGGTCGAGAGGGGGCGATTTAGGGGTAGCGCCACCTGTTCGGGAAGCAGGCCCTTGGCTCGTAAACGGGAGACATCGTGATAGCCATCGACGTAGCGCATGGTTCCGGAAGCCGAGCGCAGCACCATCGAATGGGTCGATGCGTAAGCGTCCTCGTACCGGACCCCCCGCAACATCTCCCCGGTGGTGATCCCGGTGGCGGCAAAGAAGGTGTTGCGGCCAGAGCAGAGATCGTCGATTCCCAGTACCCGACCGGGAGCATGGCCTTCGCCCTCCGCCATCACTTTGTCAGCATCATTACGGAACCAGAGCCTGGCCTGCATATCTCCCTGCATGGCTTTGAGCGCGCAGGCCGCAAGCACTCCCTCGGGCGCCCCGCCAATGCCCATCATGGCGTGCATCCCGACGCTGATCTCGAGCCCGGCCATGACGGCGCCGGCGACGTCGCCATCCGAAATCAGGCGAATTCTGGCGCCCACATCCCGAACCGCTTCGATCAAGACCTTGTTGCGGTCGCGATCGAGGATGATGACGGTCAGATCCCTGGGGTGCAGGCCTTCCGCTTTGGCGATGCGGCGAAGGTTCCACTCGACTGGCATGTCGATGTCGATCACGCCCCTCGCCCGCCGGCCCACCACGAGTTTGTCCATGTAGGGAACGTGGCTGGTAAACATACTCCCGCGCTCTGCCAGAGCCACCACGGCCAGGGCCCCAGGAAGCCCGTTGGCGGTCAGACGAGTCCCGTCGATCGGATCGACCGCGACATCAACCTCGGGTTCGAGGCCGTTGCCGATCTGCTCGCCGAAGTAGAGCATTGGGGCCTCGTCCTTCTCCCCCTCACCAATTACGACGGTGCCGCGCATATCGACCGATGCCAACGCATCCCGCATGGCATCGACCGCCCGCTGGTCCGCGGCTTCTTTGTCGCCTCGACCTTGAAGAGGGGCCGCCGCCAACGCCGCGGCCTCGGTCACTCGCAGGAGCTCAAGGGCCAGGTTCCGATCCATTTGTTGACCCATTGACGTGGACAAGTTTAGGGCTACGAGCCCTACGGACCGGTGGCTTGGTGCAAGCCACTCAAATAACCCGGAGACCCAACCTGGGCGAGATAGTCAACGATGGAGGCCACCGCTTCCTGAAATTGGAACGCATGCCGGGAGTTGGCTGACGTCGGTTCGCCCAAACGTCAGAGTCGAGGGGCTCGTCTGAGAGATCGACAGCGGCTGCCACAGTTGGCCCATCTCGGGGTTACATGACTGGCATCACGCGCCCGACAGACCTGTGGGCCGGTGGCCGCCACTCAGGGTGCTACCACGGCTCCCCCCGCTGCCTGGCGTCCTGAACGGCGGTCACCACCAGCAGGTCACCATCGCGATAGTAGTAGACACCCTGTGGCGGGACACCCCAATATCGCTCACGCAGCCCACCTCGGGAAACCGGCCGACCGAGCGAGAAGCCTAGAGCGGCCATCCAGTCCATCGCGGCCAGCACCGCCGACGCCTGAGCCAGGGAATGCTCGGCCAGCGCGATCAGATCCCCGCTGGCCTCCGCGGTCCAGCGAACCCTCAATCTTCGAGCGGGGCTCCCATCACTTTCAGCCGGCGACGGACCTCCTCGTGCTCCACCAGGTTGACCTTCCCAAGCGGGTAGTCACGCTCGAATTCCTGGAGCCGGCGCAGCAGGTCCGGGTTCTCGTCGAGAAGGCGGTTGCCCTCCTCCGCGATCGGGTCCCGTTCGGGGTCGGTGGCCACGATCACGATGCTACTCCCGCCCCGCCGTTCTGCCCACCCTGGTTGTTAACGAATCGGCCTCCTGGCTCCAGTCCAAGCCCGGATCTCGACTTAGAAGAACTCTCCCCACAGCTTCTTGACCCGTTCCATGGATGCTGGAGCCGCGGTTGGAGCGGCGACAGTGGTCTCCAGGTCGTGGATCATCGGGGGCTCGGGATCGGAATACCCGTCGGGGTTGACTTCAATCGTGCCCCGATGAATGGCCCCTTCCTGCACCACCAGCGAGCCCACCCGGGCATCGCCCAACAGGCGGCCGGTGTTGGTCATGGACAAGCGACCGGTGACGAAGATGTTGCCGCGAACCGTTCCCGCGACCACCACGCTGGAGCCTCGAATATTGGCCACGACCTCGGCCTCACGCCCAATTTGGAGTTCGGATCCGCATTCGATCTCCCCCTGAAACTTCCCCATGATGCGGGCGTCGCCACGGATCACGAGCTTGCCCTGGAGGATGTCGTCTCTCTCCAGAACAGTCGGCCCGCTGGGGGCGGTTGCCGGTTCTTTCCCGTTTTGGGGCGCGCTAACTTGTGTAACTGGCAATTTCTC
>DASZFH010000047.1:0-3891 GCA_035939985.1 Candidatus Dormiibacterota bacterium | reverse complement strand
GCCTGGGTGTTGAAGCTCCCGTTCTTGCCCAGGAATGTAATCGGGCCGCCCTTGTAGGCCCGACTGGGGACGTAAATCCCGGTCTTAGCGCTATCCGCCACCGGCGGTTTGTAGTTGTGGGGCGCGGGGAAAGTTGAGTTGAATTGGCCCTTAATCACTCCGGCTGGGTTGGGTTCACGCCATCCCGCCAGGCCTTTGGCGGCGGCGCGAACATCGTCCTCGGTGTAATTGCCGACGCCCAGGGTGAAGAGCTCCATCAACTCCCGGGAAAAGTTCTCGTTCGGACTGGCTCCGGTGCTGGTGGCCAGGTCCAGATATCTGAGCATGGCGGGATCGATGGTGACCCTCATCAGGATCGACCCGAAGTCGGTCAGGGCCATGTCCCGCCAAGTCAGGTTCTGCCAATAGATGAAAGGGTCCTGCAAACCGACCTTGCGGTAATCGCTGGTGAAATGGCCGTGCCAGAAAAGGGTCATTCGCTCGGCAAAAGGGGTCGGGGTGGTGAGGATATGGCTGACCCACCACTGCTGCAATTTGGCCAAATTGAGTGGGGTGGAACGACTCGCGGTATCCGCGGACGGGAATGGCGGCGGCTGAGCGGTGGGGGTCTCCAGGATCTGATCGATCGTCTTACTGAACCCGGCCGCCTGAGCAGCCTCCAGTTGTGAACCCGAAGCCCCAAAAGTGGTCCGCCGCAGCAGGTGCGTAACTTTGGCCTGCTCGTTGGCGAGCGGCGAGATCCAATCGAGCTTCCCGGAACTCGAAGTCACCCCCGTGGGGTGAATGGCCCTATCCAAACCAAGGGCACGAACCGCGGCCACGCCCGCTCCGCCAGTCAGAGCCGCCCCCAACACCAAACGCCGGCTGATGCGCCGGCCCCGGCTGGGACTGGTCAAGGTCGGATCGGCAGTGGTCCCCATGGGGGAATTGTTACGCCGCCCAAGTAAATCGTCGTCAAACGGAGGTCAACTATTCGTAAGGTCCGCAAAGACCTGGTGCCGAGAGCGGGAGTCGAACCCGCACGGATTACTCCAACGGTTTTTGAGACCGCCGCGTCTGCCATTCCGCCACCTCGGCCCTGGATGCCGAACATACCATCGTCTGGCCAAGGGCCCAAAGGCCAGCGGGCGCCTTCTAGCGCTCGATCATCCGGCGGACGCTGGCCACGGCCAGGTGGATTGGGGTTTGGGAATTGTTCTTTGCCGGCCGCATGCTCTCGGTGAGCTCGGCCACCAGTTGGCCAACACTGCTCGGCCGCAAAGCGGCCTCCTTGCTCATGCCTCGCTCCAGAACCCGGGCGAAGGCGGGAGGTACGGCAGCACAGATGTCGCTCGCGAGAGGTGGTGGCTCGGTCAGGCGTTTGCTGGCGACTTCGATCCAGGATTCACCCACGAACGGCTGCCGTCCAGCTACGGCCTCGAAAATCATGGCTGAGAAGGCATAGACGTCCGTCCGGGCGTCGACCGTGCCGTCCACCATCTGCTCCGGAGCGATGTAGGCCGGCGTCCCCAGCATCCAATTGGGGTCGGTTTCCATGCTGTTGCCTTCCATCTTGGCGAGGCCGAAATCCATCACCATCACCCGCCCATCCTGGGTCAAGAGGATGTTGCTGGGCTTGAGGTCTCGGTGAACAATGCCGCGCGAATGAGCGTGATCGAGGGCCGCGGCCGCGGGCGCGACAATAGCAAGAATCTCCTCAACCGGGAGCCGCTTCCGATCAGCCAGGCGCTCCTCCAGGTTGCTGCCGGGTAGGTACTCCATGACGACGTAGGCCACCGGCCCAACGGCGAAGAAGTCGTGGAGTTGGACGATACTGGAATGGTTCAGGCTGGCCAGCACTTTGGCTTCAAGGAGCAGCCTGCGCCAGAGGTCGGCATCGCCCGCCACTTCGGGCCGGATGGTCTTGATCGCCACCCGGCGGCCGAGCAACGAGTGCTCCGCCTCAAATACCAGCCCCATTCCCCCGACTCCGAGCTGACGCAGGATCCGGTAACTGCCAAGCTCGGTGCCGACTCCTATTTCCCCCGGCATATCCCCACTCCTAGAGTCAACCCTGGACCGCTCCGGAACTTGCGCTCTGCCATAGGTCTTAGTGTCGGCGAGAGGAGTCGAACCCCGACCCCCTTCCACCCCAACAAAATCTCCGATTTTGCAGCGACCCGGCTGGTCCCTTGTCGGACCCTGGGCGGACCAACCGCCTACCAGATCGCATGGCTATTGGCCAACCCCAGTCCGCCATTCACGTGTGCGGACCCCAATTACCCTATTTTGTATCGGGAGCAGCGACGCCGGAGGAGTGCTCCTGGTTCTCGTCACCGGCTAACGATCGGGGCTTCTGCGGCCTTGCAATCGCTCAGCGGCGACGAGCGCCAAGGTTCAAATTTGACTCCTACCGCAAATGCGGCATGACCCTCGGCCTCGAGGCCCGGTGTGGGCCCGGACCTCGATCCTTATGTGGTCAATCCAGGGGTGTGGCCAAATTTGTCGGTCGCAATGGCGTGGCGGGTTTTCAGAAGGCCCCTCCGTAGCCTATGGAGTCGGTGGCGCCGCCGGTGCCACTGGTCGAGTAGGTCGGCTTCTCGACCAGCACCGGCTGATCCGAGATGATCACGATTCCCAGCTCACTCTGGCTTGGCCCGACCCCGGAGGCCGAGTCGAACACCTTCACCGTCGAGCGCTGGTTGGCACCCACCAGCACCGTCTTCGGAGTCTGGCCGCCAGCTCCGTAGTAGGTGATGGTCAGGGTGGCCGCCTGTCCGCCGGGGTTCTGGATGGTCAGGTAGTCGTTCTCACCCGCCACCGTGCTGGCGTGGGCAAACCCGAACTCGGTCCCCAGCGTGCTCGAGCCCACCACCACCGTGGCTCCGCTCACCACCCCGGACCCGAAGTCATGGACCATGTACATCGGCCGCTCGGCGACGATCGCCTGGTCCGAGGCGATGTGGACTGAAACGCCTTCAACGATGCCGGACAACCCGCAGTCGTTGTTGCTGGGGGTGCAGCCGCCACTGCTCATGCTGCCCGTGAAGACCTGGACCGTGGCTCGCGATTGGGCCGCCAACTGCAGGACCTTGGTCACCGGGGAGCCGCTGCTGAGCTGGTAGGTCAGAGTGACGTTGGCGGTGGCCGCCTGAGGGTTCTCCAGGGTCAGGTACTCGTTGAACCCAGGCTCGGTCGTCCCCTCGGCGAAGTTCCAACTGGTGGCGGGCGCCGCCGCCCCGAAGGCGTCATGTCCATCGTTGATGGGGCCCGAGCCGAAGCTGTACCCGTTGACGTAGAAGGGCCGCTCCACGATGATCGGCGAGCCGGACGGCGTGGTCACCTTGGCCGACACCCCCTGGATGCCAGGACCGACCCCACAGGTTCCAGCAGCTGGGTCGCAGCTACCGCTGGTGGTTGGGTCGCCTTTGAAGACCTCGATCGTGGTTCGGCTATTGGGGGGAAGATTGAGGCCCTTGGTAGGGTGGGCGCCGGTGTCGGTGTAATAGTTAATGGTGGCTCCGACCGAGGTGGCGTTGGGGTTCTGGAGGGTCAGGAACTCGCTGAAGACGGGCAGGGTCGAACCTTCGGCGAAGTCCCACTCGGTGGCCGGCTGGGTGGTTCCGACGTTGTCTTCGGAGCCTTTCCAGGTCCCGAACTGGTAGTTCAGGAGCCGTTCAGCCACCCCCGGCCCGGGAAGCACCACCTTGGCCGAGACCTGCTGGCTATCCCCCACTGCCTGGTTGACGTCCACCGTCGTCACCAGGCCGGCGGTGATGAGTGCCGAGGAGTTGATCGGGCCGGACTGGGTGTAATAGGTGATTTGGGCGGTACCGGACGCGTTGGGCACGAACAGCTTCAGTCTCTCCCCGAAACCAGCCCCCGTGAAGCCCTCGGCGAAGTAATAGGTGG
>DASZFH010000046.1:0-5689 GCA_035939985.1 Candidatus Dormiibacterota bacterium | reverse complement strand
GGCCATTCCTCACACCGACAACTCGACACTTGAGGTGGCTGCCTTCCTTCTCCTCGTCGGGGCGGTGGCGAAATCCGCTCAGCTGCCCCTACATACCTGGCTCCCTGACGCCATGGAGGGTCCCACTCCAGTTTCGGCGCTCATTCATGCCGCGACCATGGTGACCGCTGGCGTCTACCTGGTTGCCCGTATGCATCCGATCTACGACACTGCGAGTACGGCTCACCACGCGGTGGCGATCATCGGAGCTTTGACCTCACTCTTCGCCGCCTCGATCGCCTTCGTACAGACCGATATCAAGCGAGTGCTTGCCTATTCCACCATGAGCCAGATCGGATATATGTTCCTGGCGGTCGGAGTCGGGGCTTACTCCGCGGCCCTCTTCCACCTGGTCGCGCACGCCTTTTTCAAGGCTCTTCTGTTCATGGCAGCTGGAAATGTGATCCATGCCAGCCATGACGAGCAGGACATGCGCAAGTTCAGCGGTCTCTGGGACCACATGAAGGGAACCTCTTGGTGCTTCCTGATCGGATCGCTTAGTCTGGTTGGAACGATCCCTCTAGTTGGATTCTTCTCCAAGGATCTGATCTTGGATCAGGCTCTATCCAAGCCGGGCGATCCGATCGCGACTCTGGTCTGGGGAATAGGACTTGCCACCGCCCTGATGACCGGCTTCTACACCGGACGCATGTGGTACCTGTCTTTTTGGAAGCGGCCGGGTATGCCTGCCACCGAACACAAGCCCCACGAAGCACCATGGGTCATGCTCGGTCCGGTCATTGTGCTGACTGTACTGACCGTGATCGGAGGCTGGGTCCTGCAGGGAACCGCCCTCAATGAATCATTGTCCAATGTATTGACGGCCTATCTGGAGCCAGTGGTCGGCAAATTGCCCTGGGGCCCCCTCCCCTATGGCTGGGTCATCGCACTCGGAACCACCGCCGCAGGGACAGGGCTCTTCGGGTTCGCCTATCTCTTTTACGGCCGGGAGTCGCTTGATGCCACCAAGGTCCGCCACCGCCTGAGCTGGTTACACACGCTCCTGGAAAAGAAGTACTACTTCGATGAGTTCTATGACCTGATCTTCGTCCGCGGAATGGACGCATTCGCCAAACTCCTCCGGACCGGAGTTGAAACTCCGTTGATCGACGGGACAGTGTCGGGTACCGCCAGAACTCTGGAGGGTGCGGCCGGCCAGCTCAGCCTGGTCCAGAACGGATATTTTCGTAGCTACGCTCTGGCCTTCTTGGGCGGGGTGGTGGTTGTGGCGGTTATCGTCGTGGTCAGCATCCACTGATGCTGCTAACCGCAACCTGGCTGATTCCGGCGCTGGGCGCCGCGACCCTTGGGTTCACGCCTCTGCGGCGCCAGGCCAAGCTGGTGGCGACCGCCTTCACCCTCGTCACCCTGGCTCTGGCGATCGTCATCGCCCTCACTTTCGACGTCCACGCAAGCGGATATCAATTTGTTGAGAAGGTCAACTGGATCGGGGATCAGAATGCCCTTTACAACGTCCCCTACTACCTGGGACTCGACGGCATCAGCCTTTGGATGGTCGTCCTCAACTCCCTGATCGGTGTCGTCGCCGTAATCGCCACCCCGGCCAACCACCCCCGAGGGGGCCGCTTCCTGGCCCTGCTCCTGATGATGCAGGCCGGTATGGCCGGAGTCTTCGTCTCTTTGGACCTGGTCCTTTTCTACTTCTTCTGGGAGGCCATGCTCATCCCCGCCTATTTCCTGGTCTGGCAATGGGGCGAGGGGGCACGACCCGGGGCGGCTGCTATCAAGTTCGTCCTTTACACCCTGGTCGGGTCGCTGTTGATGCTGGTCGGAATCATGGGTGAGTACGCCCTGACCAACGCTCACTCATTCGATCTGCCAACCCTGGTTACCCTGGCCCATTCCTCGCGGCCACCAGCCCCCGCTCTCCAATTCGGCTTGTTCGCCCTTTTTGCGGCGGGATTCCTGGTCAAGGTCCCCGTATTCCCCTTCCATGCTTGGCTGCGCGACACATACATGACTGCTCCCACCCCAGTCCTGTTGGGTATCGCCGGAGTGATGGGTAAGGCGGGTGCTTACGCAATGCTTCGGATCCTGCTTCCCCTCTTTCCCAACCCCAACCTGTGGTGGAATTGGAACGACGTCATCCCGGTGCTGGCGGTAATCGCGATTGCCTGGGGTGCGTTTATGGCCCTCACCCAGCGTGATCTGAAAGCTCTGGTCGCATATTCGAGCCTCAGCCACATGGGATTTATCGTCCTGGGCATCTTCACCTTCAACGCTCAGGGCCAGGAAGGGGCGGTGATTCAAATGGTCAATCACGGCCTGATCGTTCCGGCCCTCTTCCTGCTCATCGCTTGGCTGCAACAGCGAACTGGCACCAGGGACCGCTCAGCGATCGCTGGACTGGCACCGCGAATGCCGATAATGGCCGGCATTTTCATGATCGTCGCCCTCGCTGCTCTGGGCTTGCCCGGACTGAACAGCTTCGTGGGAGAGTTCATGACCCTGCTTGGAGCCTGGCAACTGGCCCCATGGCTGGCCATCACCGGCTGTCTGGGCCTGATTCTGGCTCCCATCTACATGCTCCGCGTCTTCCAAGGTGCCATGTATGGCCCCAACGTCAGCCTTGATCCGGAGGTCGCACATCCGGACCTCAGACGGACCGAAATCGCCTTGATCCTGCCACTGTTGGCACTCATGTTCGTGCTGGGCTTGTTCCCCAATTTGATCGGCGAAGCCATCGCCGCGGTTGGACAACCGATGCCATGGTAGGCGGGCCATTGATGGTTAATTACAGTTTCTCTCAGGCGGGCAACGACCTCTCGCAGGTGGCCCCGATCATCGCTCTTTCGGCAGCGTTGCTGATCGCTCTGGTTGTGGATCTGTTTCTCGGTCGCCGACGCGCGGGGTTTGTCGTGGCGATCATTGCCGGAGTTGGCTACGCCGTGGCTGCCGGCCTGGCGATTCTGTTGTGGGATGGCGGCGGCTCCGCCTATCACGGCTTCGCCACCGGGGACCATCTGGCCCGGTTTTTCGAAGTCCTATTCGGCGGCCTGGGTGTCGCCACCGTCCTGGTATCCCACGGCTACCTAAAGAAACGGGCCATGGCGGTAAGCGAGTTTCACATCATCCTGCTGGCTGCCTCGACCGGAATGATGGCTCTGGCGGCGGCCACCTCCCTGGTTTCGGTGTTCGTCAGTCTCGAGTTGCTCTCCGTCTCGCTGTACATCGCGACAGGTTACGACCGGAGCCGCACCACCTCTCAGGAAGCTGCGGTCAAGTACCTGATGGTGGGAGGATTCGCAAGCGCATTCCTGCTCTATGGCATGGCTTTGCTGTACGGAGCGACCGGAAGCACGGTTCTGTCAGAAATCGCCCAAAAGGCGACCGCAACCAGCAATCCGTTGTTGATGATGGTGGTGATCCTGCTCGGAGCTGGACTCGCCTTCAAGATTTCTGGGGCTCCTTTCCATCAGTGGACCCCCGATGTCTACCAAGGCGCTCCACTCCCCGTGACCGGATTCATGTCGGTCGGGACCAAGGCCGCCGCGTTCGTGATGATCATCCGGATCTTCAACGACGGTCTCCCCCACCTAAGTGGTGAGTGGCAGTTGGTGCTAGCCCTGGTGGCTGCCGCCAGCTTGGTGGTTGGCAACCTGATGGCCATCATCCAGACCAGTGTGAAACGGCTGCTGGCCTACTCCAGCGTCGCTCAGGCCGGCTACCTATTGATCGGAGTCATCGCCGGCGGGAAGGACGGCCTCGCGGCAGTCATGTTCTATCTTGCCGCTTACACGGTGATGAACTTCGGCGCCTTTGCCATCTTGACCCTGCTGTCCGGTCCACATGGTGATACGGACCGGATTTCAGACCTCGAAGGGATGGGTCGCCGGCATCCCTACCTGGGCCTGCTGATGACCATCTTCATGCTTTCGCTTGCCGGCTTCCCGCCATCGGTTGGATTCGTGGGCAAGCTTTGGCTCTTCACCGCCGGGGTCAATCACGGATTCATCTGGTTGGTGGTCCTGGCGGTCCTGGCGAGTGTCGTCTCGGTCTACTACTACGCACGGGTCCTGATGCGAGTCTGGGACACTCGCGAAGCTGGATCCGCAGAGCTGCTGGCTAGGCCAGGGGTGGTCGTCGTCGCCGTGGCCGCTCTCGCGGTCATTGCCCTGGGGGTCCTCCCGGGCCTGCTCCTGGCGGTGAGTACTACGGGAGCTTGGCCACCGACCTAGGTCAGAATTTCACGACTAGGAGACAGTTTGGGTTTCTACACAGACTCCTAAAGGTTCGACCTGGACTGCCCCCCGTCGACCGTCCAGCACGCTCCGGTCACCAGACTGGCCTGCTCGGAAACCAGGAAGGTCACCACAGACGCCACCTCACTCGCCGTGCCGAAGCTTCCGCGGGGCAGTTCTCGCCTGACGAAATCTTCGATCGCAGATGGATCCGACTCCCTCCGACGGTCCCAGGAGCCACCCGGCCACAATATCGAGCCAGGGGCGACCGCGTTTACAGTGACCCCAGATTCTGCCACTTCGCGCCCAAGTGAAGTGACCCAACTCAGCTCAGCAGCCTTAGCCAAGTTGTAGGCCGGACTACCGCCGCTCTCGCGGCCGTAGATTGAAGCCACGATTACGACCCGGCCCCAACCGGCCTGACGCATGGCGGGGAGAGCCAGGCGACTGAGCCGCGTGGCGGGGTAGACGTTGGCCGCCATCGCCTGCTCCAGTTCAGCGACTCCGGTATCGGACCAACTGGAGCCGGATCGACCCCCGAGGTTGTTGATCAAGATCTCGACCGGACCCAGGTGGCGGCAAACGGCATCGAACGCCAGCTTGCAACCGTCCGGGCTGGTGAGATCGGCACTGACCGGCAGCGCACCGATCGACGCCGCCGCCGCTTCCAGTGAGGCAGGGTCTCTGGCCACGATTGCTGTCCGAGCCCCCTCCGCCGCCAAAGCTCCGGCAATGGCAAGGCCGATTCCCCGGCTGCCACCGGTGACCATTGCCACCCGCCCAGAAATGCCTAGATCCATGACCCCATCCTATTAGGGCAACCATGAGGTGCCGCCGAACTACCGCCAGTCGTTCTTCCACCGATCGTATTGGATCCCGGCGACTCCGGCCTGCCGAAGAACTTCCAAGCCCGCGGGATCGCGGTATGCAGTCCGGTAGTAGACGGTTGCGACGTTGGAGTTGACGATCATCTTGGCGCACATCGAGCATGGCGACACAGAGACGAACATGGTCTTATTCGGGATCGCGGCTCCGGCCTTGATGAGAGCATTCGCCTCCGAGTGCAAACAGCCGCATTTGCCAGGCTGGTCCCCATCACAGGCGTTGGGAAGGCCCCGCGCGTTCCCGTTATAGCCGATTCCCAGAACCTGGGTCAGATCTCCGGTGGCGATGACACTGCCCACCTGATTACGGGCGCAGGTCGACCGCTTGGCAAGCTCTTCCGCCATCCGCATGTAGACCTCTTCCAGGGGAATGCGATCCGGCACCAATTCGACGCTCTGGGCTTCCACTTTTCTTCACGTTAGCACGTTGCCACAGACCCTCTGGAGCGATACAATCCCACTGTATGTCGGGCTACGAACCCCTGTTCGCGCTACTTCTCGTATGCATCGTTGCTGGGATCGCGTTCGTGGCGGCCCAGGTCATGGCCCAATCGCGACGGGCCG
>DASZFH010000045.1:0-2739 GCA_035939985.1 Candidatus Dormiibacterota bacterium | reverse complement strand
GGGTTCCCAGGTTGACGGCAACGAAATCTCGTGACTTGAATAATTCCAGGGGTACCAGCGGATGGGTCGACCGCCGAAGAGAGAACGGAAGCACCCCCGCAGCCAGCAATCCCCCGAGGAGCAGCGGCCAGACCCACACCGTCTGCCAGTTGTGGGCTTGCCCGTAGATGATCGAAGTTGTGATCCCCCCGATCGCAACAACCGAAATCCCAGCATTGAGCCAATCCAGGCGCCCCTCGTTTCCGCCCTTTGGAGCCCCATCCCGAGCGACGCCACGGCCGGCTGCCACCAATGCGGCAGCAATGACCGGGATGTTGATCAAAAATACCCATCGCCAGCTGGCCAGGTCGACCAGGATCCCGCCGATCAATGGACCGGCAAGAATGGCGACCGCCGTCCCTGAGGCCCAACGGCCAAATGCTCGGCCCTGCTCCGGACCGGTCGGGAAGGCTTCACGTAGGAGCGCCAAGGATCCGGGCACCAACAGCGCCCCAGCCGCCCCCTGGAGGAATCGGAAGGTGATCAGCAACTCGATGTTGGGAGCAATCCCACAGAGCAGCGAAGCCATCCCGAACCCGACCAACCCCCATATCAGGGTCCGCCGTCGCCCGAAGCGATCGCTGACCGATCCTGCCAGCAACAGCAGCGAGGACAGGGAAAGCAGATAGACGTTGTATACGTAGGTTTGCCCTTCCAGAGTTGTCACCAGCCGGCTGGGCAAATCGCGACCGATGGTCGGGAGCGCGATGTTGACGACGGTCCCATCCAGGAAGACGACCGCCGAGCCCAGGACGGTGGCGAGGAGGACCCAACGGCGACGGGCATTGGTCATGGGCGGCTGGGAGCCTGTGTTCATCACCGATCTATGCACCGCTGTAAATCGGTCAACCCGGGTCGATCATAGGTGGGCACCGGCTCTCTGTGACACCTCCACGTGGGACGCCACCCCAACCATGGTCGCCAGCCGGTGGTGGTCTACGCGGTTGGGTTGGTTGGCTTAGCCCTGCGCCAGGTCCTCCCCCTCACCGTTTCCACGCTGGGCCTCTTGGCGGCGACCATCGGGATAGCCTGGTTGTCTATCGCCCTCTGGCCGCAAGCGGGCCAGGCCAGTCCGGGTTCCGGACACTAACCCCACTGGTCGGTGAGACCTGGAGAGCCGTGCTGCGAGGGGTTCAACCGCTCCGGCGTGGTCGTCAAGTGAGACCTTCGAACTGGCCGGAGACCCGGAGATCCCGTCGGGAGCCGCCAGCACCCGTTGTGACGATCGACAACGCATTGTGCTGGTCCCCCCCGATAAGTGTGTTCTCATTCAGCCAACCTTCAGCGGTGAAGTCCCCGTCCGGCCGGTAAAGCTTGGAGTAGTAATCCGTGGAGTACGGCGGGCTGGGCAAATTGAGGCGAGCTGCGCTCGAAATCGAACCACTCTTAGTGAAGACATAGTCATGGGAGGCCAGCTGGTCGCCATCCGGTGATATGACGGGGTTGTATAGATAGATGTCGCCGTACATGTCGCTCGGCAGCCGAGGCGGGCTCCACAACGGCTGGCCCGACGCACTTTCGACCTGAAAGCTCCAAGCCTCCGGCCCGGTTGTCGTTAGGCAAGCCATGGTGCCGTCCGATGAGTGGGCGAAGGGTTGGCAGTTTCTGCCACCGAGCTGATCGAGGAGCCTACCGTCAACAGCCACATGTTGAAGAGACAGACCGTCGAGCTGCTGGTTCGGGGGCGAGTACTGCCGACCAATCGTTGGCTGGACCAGCGCCAAGGGCCCCTTATCGTCCCAGCCGATAACCTGGAACGGGATCGGTGAAGTGCCGTCAAACAGGAACGGGATCGGTGAAGAGGCGACCTGTCCAGGCGGTCCAACGTCCACCCTTAATGGACCTCCGAAGCCGAGGTCAGTCGTCTGGGTCGCCGTGGCGATCCCACCGCTCTTGGCGAGCAGAGTTTGAAATGACCAGTCTCCCGGTCCAAACGCGCCGGACAAGTCCATCCCATTTATTGGCGCACCCGTTAGCGGTGGGGACTCCAAGATCGTCGCCATCAATTGCCCACCATCCGGACTGACGGCAAACGAGGGTGCGACCGATCGGGGGTCCACTGGGAATGTCGTTATCGCCGTAACCCCGTGAGCGTCGAGGCGTTTGACCTTACCCCGAGAGTCCATGAAGTACGCCCCGCCAGCGGCAACCATGACAGGGGACTGGCGTTGAGGCGCGATGCCGGGAACCGACGCTGAGGGCTGAATGAAATCTGTGCTCGCCACCACGGTGCCGTCTTCCTTGACCATGCTCAGGTGTTCTGTCCCCGATGGCAGGGACGGATCCAGAACGACAAGTAGCTGATCCCCGGAAATACCAGAAGCCCTGGCAGCGAATGGATGACCTGAGGGCCTGGCGCTCCGAGCTGATCCCAGACCATTTCCACAACCAGCAGTTAGAACAAGCAGTGCAATCGTGAGTCCAAGCCGTTTCATCTCACCAGATCACAACGATCTACAGGCAGAAGCGTTACGGGCCAACCCGTGGCCCCGGCGCGCCCGGATCATCCTTGCAGACTGAATGGCTCGGCAATCTCCTCTGCTGGGATCCTCAGGCGAAGGTAGAAGTCCGGCCAGTTGACCCGGCGATGCGGCCAGGGCGGCATCGGGCCATCACTCAAGGCAAGCAGGAAATCGGCGGGCTGATCTGGGGTTTGAACGAGGCTCCATTTCCCCGAAAACCGGGTTCCTGACGGTAACA
>DASZFH010000044.1:0-3251 GCA_035939985.1 Candidatus Dormiibacterota bacterium | reverse complement strand
GGGCCTGGCGGTTAAGAACGTCGCCGACCTGGTAGACCCTCCACGCCGGGCGACCAGCGAAATCAGGCCTCTGTCGCTGACTGAGACCCAAACATTCCTCGCGCATGCGGACTCGGATCGATTCGCCGCTCTCTACGTCTTGGCGATCACAACCGGGATGCGTCAGGGTGAATTGTTGGGACTCCATTGGCGGGACATCGATCTGTCGGCCCGGGTGCTTCGAGTTCGTGGCTCTCTCCAAAGGACAAAGAAGGGGCTGGGGATCTCCGAGCCCAAGACGAGTCACTCACGGCGCCAGGTGGAACTCGCGGCCATCGCCGTTGAGGCCCTTCGGGATCACCAGGATCGGCAACAAGCCGAGCGATCGCGCTGGCCGGGAGCCTGGGCGGATCTCGACCTGGTGTTCCCCAACGAGATTGGTCGTCCCGTGGAAGCTGGCAACCTGATCAGGCGGTCTTTCTGGCCCATCCTCGATCGTGCTGGGCTCCGTCGAATCCGCTTCCACGACCTCCGTCATACCGCCGCAACCCTTCTTCTCGCCAAGAGCGTTCACCCCAAAGTGGTCTCGGAGATGCTTGGCCACAGCCGGATTGGGATCACGCTCGACCTTTACAGCCACGTGACGCGGACCATGCAGAGGGAAGCCACCGATGCGATGGACGATCTCCTGAAAAGCTGAGCGCCCGGTGAGAAACCGACCTGCTCCGCGTCGGGTCGACCACCACTTATACTCCGGCTGCCACGATGGAACGATTACATCCCGTAGTTGGTTGGGCCCTGACCCCCGTTGCCGCTACTGGAGCATTACTATGGGCCATTCTGCTGCCGTTGGTAGGGCAGTGGTTCGCGACTGGGATGGCCGGAGGTTCCCTTGGCTGGCTCCTCGGGCTCACTCTGCCGTTCACGGCGGCAGCCACTGGGGGCTACTTTTTTGCTGTGTGGCCCGTGGCAGTAGCACCTCGACATCCGCCCGCCCTCGGGCTGATCCTCGCGTCTGTTGCCGTGGTATACGGACTGGGAACAAGCCTGTATGTTGCTGTAGGCGCGGTGAGCGGCCGGACCGCTTTCTCGATCGGGAGCGCCTACCCCTGGTGGCAATGGCTGATCCTTGGCCTTCTAACGGCGGCCGGAGCCATGTATGGTGCCATCAACACTCGTCGAGCCCCATTGGCAGTTAGGGCAGGGGAAGCATGAGTTCGCAAGGAAGCGGAGACAACACCGAGCCCGAACCCCCCGCGATTGGGCAGCTCTCGCCAGACAGCCACTGGCTGTGGAACGGCACGAGCTGGGTCCCATCAAAATTCCGAGAAGCCGCCATCGCTGACCCGGCTGGCGGGCCTGGATCGAATGCCGTTCGAGACGGCGATAGGTGGTTCTCTGTCGACCGACGGTTCTGGTTCGATGGACAGCAATGGCTACCCTACAGACCGATTACGTGGAACTCGGTCCACCTTCGATCAAACCCACCGGAGGATCGTGCAAAGCTGTCACGCAATCTGGGTATCTGGTGTGTTTGTCTGGGTTGGCTGTGTTTGCTCCCGGCGGTTGCCGGACCGGTATCGATACTCAATGCCATAGCCTTCTTTCGCGCCAACGCCCGAAGCGAGAACCGGCTGCCGGGAACCGGCTCCGCAATTGCGGGCATTGTCCTCAGCAGTCTCGGAATGATCGGCATCTTCGTCAGGCTTGCCCTCTGGCCACTGAGCCGGTAGTCGGTTCCACCCCACTACTCACGGCCTGGCCCGTAATCGGATTCGTGGGGGAAGCCGCCTGGCCGGTTGCAGTGAGGGTTGCTATCACGGGCAATGACTCTAGCCCGCCATCACGGCATCCCAAAAGCCACCTCGGAGTTCCTTCCGATCAGCAATCCGGCCCTGCAACGCGCCAAGACTTGCCTCCGCATCCCTTACAAGTTGGGCGTCCACCTCGGGCGGGATCTTGGGGCTCTGGCTCTTTAGAACGGTGATCTCGGCGGGCGCGGCCTTGGCCAGCCAAGCCAAACCCAGCGCATTCCCAACCTCTCGCGGGGTTTTGCCCTTCTTAGTGGTGGACTTGATTGGAGTCGGCGCTGGCCGGACCGCATTGAAGAAAGGATCGATCTCGGTTGCCCGGTCCAACACCAAATGCTCGTCCGCCTCTCGGATGAGAGTCCTGGCTTGATTCGGGGCACCCCCCGAGGTCGGAACCCCAACCAGAACTACTCGCACTCCGAGCTGCTGGGCTGCTACGACCCCTTCGCGGATGTCTTCGTCTCCAGATATCAGGTAGGCCGTACACATGGCGCGTTCCCGTGCCAGCGAGGTAAGGTCCAACACGATCAAGGTATCAACGCCCTTCTGGGCCTTGTTGACCAATCGCCCAAGTCGAAGCTTCACCGACGGGAGCTCACCAATCGTTAAATGGTCCCCGGACGGCAAGCCCGGCTGGGCACCGTCGTACCAGTAGATCCGAAGTAGGTCGAATTCGAGATGGCAGTGATTTCTGAGCTTCTGCGTCAGCTCAACCATGAAAGCCTGGTATTTGACCGTGACATCCGAGCGCGCCTTGGATCCAGCCACCAACTCTGCACCGGCCGCCAGGAGGTAGCCAGCATCGACGAAGACTGCAAACCTGTCTCTACTCACGACAGCCCATTCAGAAAAAAGAGGGGCCCCAAAAGGAGCCCCAGCAAAACCCAAAAACCGTCGGAGCAAGTCCGACGCCAAGAGATTATAGCTAGGAGGCTTGGAAATGGCCACCGAACCGTTGTTCGCTCGAAGGACCCGATCGCGATTGGATCTGGCCGGTTGCTGTCAGGGTTGCTGTCATCGGGGCAGCGGCCCTCAGCCCTGGCCCCCCCAAAACGACGAATCAAGTTCGGAAAGTTGGTGCCGAGGGGGAGACTTGAACTCCCGACACGCGGATTTTCAGTCCGCTGCTCTACCGAGCTGAGCTACCTCGGCACGCGCCAGCCATTCTACTCACTGCAGCCCCAGTGCCAATGGGGCTGGCCCACTATTCCACCAAAACCAGGGTCGGGAAATAGGTCCGGTAATAGCCTCTGTCTCGGGTCAGGAGCTGATCCGCATGGCAAAGCGCGTGAGCGCCGATCAAGAAATCGCTGAGAATGTGCTGCCTCACCCGCAGAGCTGTGCCGCAACGCGCGCATGGAGTGGCCGGAGCGCCACAGGCGGCACACAGCAGGCCTTCGCGTCTTCTTGAATAGTCAGCCCAGGTGTGGCCGGCCATATACAGTGCAGCCATTTCGGGTG
>DASZFH010000043.1:0-10570 GCA_035939985.1 Candidatus Dormiibacterota bacterium | reverse complement strand
AGGGATTTACCTCTCGTCGTAGTGGTCGTGTCTGTGGGTCAGCCCTGACCAGGTGTGCGGTTGGGGGTGGTTGTGAGGAGCGTTACCAGGGTCTCCAAGGTCAGATCGACAGGGGTTTGCTGATTCGATCTGAATGGTGGTGTGGCCGATTCCAAAGCTCTCACAGATTCGTCGCTCGACCTCCTCGACCAGAAGCTCAGCCGCCGCTGCGGTCTGTTCTCCGTCAACAACCACATGACAGCTCATCGCCACCCTCTGGGGGGCGATGCTCCAGACGTGAAGATCATGGACGGAGTGGATTCCCTCTGCCCTTGAGATGAGCGCCCGAATCTCCTCGACGTCCAGGCCTACGGGGGCGCTTTCGAGGAGTACCGTCACGGATTCTCGGATGATTCGGATCGAGCCCCAGCCGATCAGGCCGCCAATCGCCAGGGACAGGATGGGGTCGACCTCGACCCATCCGGTGGCCATGATGACCAGGCCACCAACCAGTACCGCGCCCGAGGCTGCAATGTCGGCCAGGACGTGGAGCATCGCCGCACGCAGGTTGAGGTCCGAGCCGAGACGGCGGAGACTCAGCGCGATATAGGTGTTGACCAACATCGCCAGCAGGGCGGTGGCGGCCACCAGGACACCTCGGACCGGATGAGGGTCCAGGAGCCGAAATCCGGCTCCGATGCCGATCCCCGCCACGATCACGATCAGAACTGCCGCATTGAGGGTCGCCGTGATGATGCCCACTCGGTGATATCCATAGGTGAGTCGGGCAGTGGCGGGTTTGCTTGCTTGGCCGAGCGCAAACCACGCCAGTCCGAGGGCGAAAAGGTCGGTGAGGATGTGACCCGCATCTGAAAGGAGCGCCAGCGACCCCGCCGCAAGGCCTCCGATCAGCTCCACGGCTAGGACGGCGGCGGTCAAGATCAGTGCGAGACGAATCCGACTTCGACTCATTTCCGCCGAAGGGTCGTGGTTGTGTCCCAACATCAATCCAACCTTAGGGCCCTTAGTCACCCTTCCGGGGGCGTTTGGGGCGGGTTGGAGTGAGCCAGGCGCAGGGCACTCCCACTCGGTGGAACCAGTACCGGACAAGGCACCCCAGAGTCTTCAGCCCGTAGATGGTGGAGGTACGTAGGCCTATGGAACTGGCGTCGCTGAAATAGCGGCCGACCGCCGGGATCTCCCCGATCTTCATTCTGAAAGCGGCCGCCGCCACCAGGATCTGGGTGTCGAAAACAAAATCGTTGGAGTTGGCCGCAAAGGGAATGGTCTCCAGGAATCGCCGCGAGTAGGCCCGGTAACCCGTGTGGTATTCGGAGAGATGAAGGCCAAGGACGGCGTTTTCAGTTCCGGTCAAGAATCGATTGCCGATGCGTTTCCACCAGGGCATTCCGGCCTGCGCGGGATCGAGATCGAGCCAGCGCGAACCCAGCACGATATCTCCGTCACCCCGCTCGATCGCGTTGCACAGAGCCGGCACCAGCGCTGGATCGTACTGCCCGTCCGGATGGAGCATGACCACGACCTCCGCACCCAAGACAAGAGCATTGGCATAGCAACTCTTCTGGTTGCCACCGTAGCCAAGGTTGCTCGGGTGCTTGATGACGTTGAGCCCGAGTTCCAGTGCCAGTTCGGCGGTGCGATCGCCGCTGGCGTCGTCGACCAACAGGATCGCATCTACGGAGCCCTGGGGAATCCGCGCCACGACATCGCGGAGGGTCTTTTCCGCCCGATAGGCGGGGAGGACCGCCACCCGCCGGGGTCGCGTTCCCGTCCAGCTCAATTCGCCCATCGGAATTGGCTCTGGTTCCACCACCAAGCGCTCGGCAGTCAGGTAAAGGGCAAGCGCGAGTCCCCCAACGGCGGGAATCAAGCCGCCGGGCCAAAGGGACAACTGCATGGCAAGGTAGGAACCCACCAGGGTTCCTTTGCCGGCCCGAGCCCAGCGGAGCTCGCCAGAAACGGCCAATCCGGCCACCAACGATATGGGAACCAGGAAGACCGCCAAGTCCTGGATGTTCTGGTAGGGGCTGAGGACGAGAGACCAGGTCACCGCCAGAGCGAAATCGAGGCGGCGCCGATGGGGTCGCCAGCTAAGACTGACCGCCGCCAGGAGGAGGGCAAAGGTGAGCAGTGTCAGGGCGAAGCCACGGCCCCCCGGCAGGTTGTCGAGCAGGTTGCGCAGCGAACCCACCGTCTGCGGATGGATCGCGAAATCGCCACCGCCGCGGACTGCCCATTTCACGGTGAGGGACAGGAATTCTTGCCAGGCCCCCATCCCTGCAATGGCGATGCTGAGCATCACCAGTGCAAACAGCCCGGCCAGGAACCAGACCAGGGCGCGCGATCGCCGAAATAGGAAGAGGACGGGGAGGAGGAGGATCAACTGCGGCTTGGCCAACGCCAATAGGAGACAGAGTCCCGTCAGGCGGGACCGGTTCTTGCTCCACGCCCAGGCGGCGGCAGACACCCCGAGCAACATCAGGGCGTCTGACTGGCCTTGCCATATGCCTACGAACCCTGGCAGGAACGCGCCCGCCATCAGCATCCACAACCAGCGGCGTCGGCTCAAACCCGCAGCGCGGGTCATCAGCCAGGCGGAGGCAGCGAGCATGACCAGCGAGAGGGTTCCCCAAAGCAGATACGCCTGGGAAAGGGATAACCAACCGAGGGGAGCGATCAAGAGGGTGAAGTAGGGTGGGTGGACGTAGGGCAGGATCGCATGGTGTCCGGGTAGAAACGCGGTTGTCTGGTCCTGGTAGTGCTGCTGGAGGGTTAGGTCGTAGGCGGCGGCCGTCCCATGCGCCAAAACCAGTTTGGCTTCGGCGTAAAAGCTGAAGAAATCTGGGCCGCTCAGGGGGTTCACAAAAGCGGTCCGTAGCCAAAGGTAAAGGTAGGCGCCGACCAGACCGACCGCCACCACCACCACACTGCGCTGGATAACAGCCCACTGCTTCACGGGAGCAGCATAGAAGCGGGAGCTGGTTCTAGCGCTTAAGTCGCACAATTGTTCGGTGGTGTCGCCGCCCTCTGACTCATTGTCACTCTTTTCCCCGCCGGCTCGGGCTTGGTTCGAGGCCGCCTTCGGCGCTCCCACCGAGGTCCAGGAAGAGGGCTGGAAGGCGGTGGCTTGCGGTCATCACACGCTGATGACGGCTCCAACGGGATCGGGCAAGACCCTGGCCGCTTTCTTCTGGTGCCTCGACCAACTGGTTCTGGCCCCGGCTCCGCTCGCCGCCGAGCGCTGCCGAGTGCTCTACGTCTCTCCTTTGAAGGCCCTGACGGTGGATGTGGAGAGGAATCTGCGCGCCCCCCTTCAAGGACTCGCACTGCAGGCGGCGGCACTCGGTTTGCCCCCTCCCGAGATCTCGGCCGCGATCCGGACTGGAGACACGACGGCGAGCGAGCGTAGAGAAATCGAGCGGCGACCTCCCGACATCCTGATCACCACCCCAGAATCGCTTTATCTGCTGCTCACCAGTGCCGCCCGCCGGATTCTGGCCTCGGTCCGCTGGGTGATCGTGGATGAAATTCACTCTGTGGCGGGAACCAAGCGCGGGGCCCATCTGGCCTTGAGCCTGGAGCGTTTGGAGGGCATTGCGAAAGGGCCCCAAAGGATCGGCCTCAGTGCCACGCAGCGGCCACTTGAAGAGATCGGTCGGTTCTTGGTTGGGACGGGTCGTGAGGTGGAAATTGTTGACGCCGGGCGCCTAAAACCAATGGAGGTCCGGGTGGAGATTCCGGTCGATGACATGGCCGATCTCACGCGGGGCGATGAACGGGAATTCACGAAGGTCGGCGGGGATCCCAAAACCCCTCGCCGCAGCATCTGGCCGGCGATGCATCCCCGGTTGTTGGAGCTGATTCGGGAGCACCGTTCGACCATCATCTTTGTCAATTCCAGGCGACTGGCCGAGCGCCTGGCTGCTCGTCTCAACGAATTGGCCGGCGATGACAACCTGGTTCGGGCCCACCACGGTTCCATCGCCAAAGAGCAGCGCGCTTTGGTCGAGGATGCCCTCAAAGCGGGCAAGCTGCGGGGGATAGTCGCCACCTCCAGCTTGGAGTTGGGCATCGACATGGGAGCGGTCGACCTCGTGATCCAGGTCGAGGCTCCACCCAGTGTGTCCGCCGGAATTCAACGGATCGGTCGGTCCGGGCATTCGGTTGGCGATACTTCACGGGGTCGTATCTTCCCCAACCACCGGGCCGATCTCCTGGAGAGCGCCGCGGTGGTCGAGGGGATGCTGTCCGGACGTATCGAAGTAACCGTCATTCCCACCAACCCATTGGACGTCCTGGCTCAGCAGATCGTGGCCATGGTCGCCCTGGAGCAGTGGGTTGTCGCCGATCTGGCGGCCCTGGTCCGGCGGGCCTATCCTTTCCGGGATCTCGGCGAGCGGACGTTTGAGGCGGTGCTGGACATGCTTTCGGGTCGCTATCCGTCCGGCGAGATGGCGGGTCTGAGGCCTCGAATCGTTTGGGATCGGTTGGCTGGGACACTTCGCGGGCGTAGCGGCGCCCAGCGCCTGGCTGTAACCAGCGGGGGGACAATTCCCGATCGGGGCCAATATACGGTCAACCTCTTCGAAGACGGCCGCCGGGTCGGTGAGTTGGACGAGGAGATGGTCTACGAGATCAGGCCGGGCGAAGCGTTCATCCTTGGCGCATCAACTTGGCGGGTGGCTGACATCACTCCGTCCCAAGTTCTGGTCACCCCGGCGCCCGGAGAACCGGCTCGGATCGCGTTCTGGCACGGCGACCAGCCATTTAGACCCGCCGAACTGGGCCGTGCGATCGGAGAGATGGTTCGCGAGCTGAGAGTGGCCGGTCCCGAGCCGGCTCGCCAGAGACTTATCGGCCGGGCCGGTTTCGATGATCGCGCCGCCTCGAACCTGCTCGCCTATCTGGCTGACCAAGAGGCCGCGACGGGTACCCCGCCGGATGACCGGACCGTGGTGGTGGAGCGGTTTCGGGATGAATTGGGGGATTGGCGAGTGTGCCTGTTGACGCCATTTGGGAGCCGGGTGCACGCTCCCTGGGCCCTGGCCATTCAAGCGGCTGTTCGGGATCAGCTGGGTCTGGAGATCGAGACCATGCATACAGATGATGGCGTGGCCCTACGTCTGCCCAATGCTGATTCCACCCCGGATCCGTCGGTGTATTTCTTTGCGCCCGAGGAGATTCGAGATCTGGTCACGGCCCAGGTGGGAGCCTCCTCACTATTTGCTGCCCGGTTCCGGGAGAACGCGGCCCGAGCCCTGCTCCTGCCAAGGCAGATGCCCGGTCAGCGGACTCCCCTTTGGCTACAGCGCA
Organism: Candidatus Dormiibacterota bacterium; assembly: GCA_035939985.1. GTDB lineage: Bacteria > Chloroflexota > Dormibacteria > Dormibacterales > Dormibacteraceae > DASZFH01. The sequence goes on along the minus strand of DASZFH010000043.1, from coordinate 5,257 downwards.
AGCGGAGCCACGACTTGCTTCAGGTGGCCAGTGGTTACCCCGACTTCCCAATTGTGCTCGAGACCTATCGCGAATGTCTTGCAGACGTTTTCGACCTTGATGCTCTGGCTGACCTGATGCGTGATGTTCGCTCCCGGAAAACTCGGGTGGTGTCGGTCGAGACCGAGCGCGCATCGCCGTTTGCCGCCTCGCTCATGTTCTCGTACATCGCTCAATACATCTATGACGGCGACAGCCCACTGGCCGAGCGCCGGGCTCAGGCACTTACCCTCGATACCGACCTGCTGGCGGAGCTCCTGGGAAGGGACGAACTCCGCGAGCTGCTCGATCCAGAGGCCATCGCGGCTCTCGAACTCGAACTCCAATACCTGGAGCCCAAACGATGGCCCCGCGACGTGGATGAAGCTCTCGATGTTCTTCGCTGGGTGGGGGATTTGACTGAAGGGGAGGCGTCAGCCAGAGGCATCAGTCTGGATTGGCTGGCGGAACTGGCTCGCACGCGTCAGGCCTTGGAGGTGCGGATTGGCGCGTCAAAGCGTTGGATCGCGGCGGAAGATGCCGGCCGCTACCTGACTGCGCTCGGAGTCGCCATTCCGCCAGGCCTGCCGGTGACCTTCCTCGAAAGCGGTGCCGATCCGCTGACCTCGCTGCTGATGCGTTGGGCTCGGTCCCATGTCCCCTTCCTGGCCAGCCAGCCGGCTCAGCGCTGGGGCCTGACGTTGGCCCCCGTTGAGGACGCTCTCAATGGGTTGGCTCGCTCCGGTTCATTGGTGGCCGGTGCATTGGGCCCTTCTGGTTCGCCAGCCCATCGGGAGCGGGAATTCTGCCATCCAGAGGTATTGCGTTCCCTGCGCCGCCGGTCGCTGGCGCAGCTACGCCGTGAGATCGAGGCAGTTCCCGGCCAGACCTTGGGGCCATTCCTGGCCCGGTGGCAGGGGGTGGGTTCCAGTGCTCGCGGCACTGACCGATTGATCGAGGTTATTGGCCAACTTCAGGGACTGGCCGTACCCGCCTCCGTGATCGAACGTGACGTGCTCAGCGCGCGGGTCAATGGCTACGCCTGGCGACTGCTCGATGAGCTGCTGACCTCAGGAGAGATTGTCTGGGCCGGGGTTGGATCGCTGGGAACAAGCGACGGCCGGGTGGCCCTTTATCTGAGGGCAGACGCAGCGAGGTTGATCGCCCCCCCGCAAGCGATCGTGGCCAGCCCTCTCCACATCTTGGTCCGGGATCACTTGGCCAAATTTGGGGCCAGCTTCTTTCCCGACATTTGGAAGAGCGCCGAGGGCAATTCCCATCAGGAGCTTTTGGATGCGCTGTGGGATCTGGTCTGGGCGGGTGAGGTCACCAACGACAGCTTTGCCGCCTTGCGGGCGGGAGTTTCCAGACCGGCGGCGGGATCGCGCGCCAAGCCGCGTATTGGGCGACTCGCAAACCCAAGGGCAGCCGGGCGGTGGTCTTTGCTTGACGATGTCGGTCGCGTCCAAGACTCTCCGACCATTCGGCTTCATGCGCAGGCCGGGGTGTTGTTGCAGCGTTATGGGGTGCTGACACGCGAAGCCGTCCTGGCCGAGGGCTGGGCGGGCGGGTTCGCCGCCCTCTATCCCGTCTTGCGGGCAATGGAAGAGTCGGGCAAGGTCCGGCGTGGGTACTTCATCGAAGGGATGGGCGGGTCCCAGTTCGCCCTGCCCGGTGCCGTCGACCGGCTACGCGCGGTCAGAGACGAGAAGCCAGCGATCGAGTCCATGGCGGCGACGGACCCAGCGAATCCCTTCGGGGCCTCGATGCCTTGGCCGGCCACCTCTGGCAAGCCTGGCGGCCGCCAGGCAGGGGCGTTCGTGGTTCTGGAGGGTGGGGAACTGCGGCTCTATCTAGAGCGGGGGGGCCGCTCACTACTGACCTGGGGGACCGTGTCGGTCGACCACTTCAAGGCGCTGGCTGGGACTGCGTCGGCCGCCGGGAAGATCGAAATTCGACGGGTGGATCAGGCGCCGGTTCATGAATCCGCATTGGCGCCAACCATCAGGCTGGCCGGGTTTGAGTCAGCACCCCAAAGCCTGGTGTTTTGGCCGCGGCCAAGCGCACACGGGTAATCGACGTCTGCTAAGAACCGACATCGTCGGCTTGGTTTGTTATAGTCGCTGAAACCGTCGGCGAACGTCTTTTCAACATCCCACTATGCGTCACAGTAAAGCCGGATCAACCGCTGGCATCCTGAGCAGCCGCGTTCCTCGTCGCGTGGAACGGCTGGTTCTGGTATTCCTCGGCATCCTCATTCTCTGGGTCGTTTATGCCCTCGCCCCTGAGGCCCAGTTCTACCGCCGGGTGATGGGCCAGGAGGCCGCGATCAAACGGCAGAACGACGCCTTGGCCCAGGAGAATCTGGGCTACGAACGTGATATCGCGGCCGTCCTGACCGGCGCGTCGATCGACGCGGATGCTCGCCAGAACGGCTATGCCAAGCCTGGCGACCAGGTTTACGTGGTTGGCGGGGTGCCTTCGCCGATCCCCTCTCACAAAGCGGTGCCGGCTGCCCCGGGCAATCCACCCAAGCCGCCCCCCAGCCCTCCGCGTCCACCCAAACCAAATCCCAGCACAGGGCCCAAAACTCGCTAGCCGGGTGTCCGAGCCGGCCGGGGGCAGGTATAATCCGTCGGCGGCGTGGAGCAGAGGCAGCTCGTCGGGCTCATAACCCGAAGGTCATTGGTTCGAATCCAATCGCCGCAACCATTTCCCCCCAAGCAGTATCCGGCCGTGCGCCTCACAAGGCCCGAGGCCCAAAAGAGGCAGCAAGAATCCAAGCGTGCTTGAGGTAAGAGAACTCTCCGTAGAGGTCTCCGGTCGGACAGTCGTGAGCGAGGCCTCATTCTCCGTCGGTGCCGGCGATAAAGTTGGGCTGGTCGGTCGTAACGGGACGGGTAAGAGCAGTCTGATGCGGGTGCTGGTGGGCGAGAAAGAGTCCGCCGGCGGAACCATCCTGATTGGGTCTGCCCTTGGCTACGTCCCTCAGGATCCCCGACCTCGGGGGCACGCGCATGGAGCCACGGGGCTAGCTCATGTTCTCTCAGGCAAAGAGCTGGACCGCCTGGCGACAGCTCTCGCCACAGCTCAATCGGCCATGGAAGAAACTCCAGACGAGCAGGCTATCGAGGCCTTTTCCCATGCTGAGGAAGAGTTCAGGGTTGCCGGTGGCTACCAGGCCGAGTCCGAAGTTAACCGGATCGTAACCGGTCTTGGGCTCGAACCTGAGCGCATCCTGCTGCCCTTGGAGGCACTCTCGGGAGGGGAGAGGCGCCGGGTGGAAATCGCTCGAGTGTTGTTTGGCGGCAACGAACTGCTGTTGATGGATGAGCCGACCAACCACCTTGACGCCACCGCCAAGGACTGGCTGATGGGATTTCTGCGGGCGTATCGCGGCGGGCTGTTGGTGGTGAGCCATGACCTTGAACTGTTGGACTCGGCTCTGACCCGGGTCCTTCACCTTGATGAAGGCAAGATCCATGCCTATCGAGGTACCTACACCAAGTATCTGGCCGCTCGAAAGAAGGATGAGGAGCGCCTGGCCAAGACGGCGGTCCGTCAGCAGGCCGAGGTGGTCCGGCTGACGACCCTCGCCGATGTCATGAGGCGACAATCCGCAACCCGGGCACGAACCGCTCAGAGTTTGGACAAGCGAGTGGCGCGTCTGCGGTCAACCATGGTTGAAGGGCAGAGGCGGGAGCGAAAGATTAAGATCCGCTTTCCCGAACCCCCTCACTCTGGCAAACAGGTTCTGATGGCCCAGGGTTTGACCAAGGCGTATGAAGACAACCAGATCTTCGGCGATGTCTCCTTCGATCTGCGAAAGGGAGAGCGGCTCCTGATCATGGGCCTTAACGGTGCGGGCAAGACCACCTTGCTCAGGATTCTGGCGGGGGAACTCGAACCGAATTCGGGGACGGTCCGATTTGGCGCCGGGGTGCTGGCCGGATACTACGCTCAGGAGCACGAAGGCATCGACCGAGCTGCCAGTCTGTTGGAGAACATGTACCGGTTTTCGGACGAGGCCGAGCCGCAGTTGCGGGCGTTGCTGGGCATGTTCGGGCTGACGGGTGATGTGGCTCGCCAAACCGCCGGAACCTTGTCCGGAGGGGAGAAGACCAAGCTGGCCTTGGCCCAGTTGGTGGCGGGTAGACACAATCTGCTCTTCCTGGACGAGCCCACCAACAACCTGGATCCAGCCTCTCGAACCGCCGTTGCGGTGGCTTTGGCCGCCTGGCCAGGATCGATGGTCATCGTCAGCCACGACGAGGAATTCGTCAGCGCTCTGGTTCCGCACAAGTTCGTTCTCATGCCCGAGGGCCGCCTCGACACTTGGGAGGAAGATCTGGTCCAATTCGTGGCAATGGCCTGACTTTCGGCCAGGAAGCGTACGCTGAAGTGGAATGATTGATCACAAGACCGCCACAAAAAGATTCCAAGAGTTCGACACGATGCTGCTGGCCGCCAAGGACGAGTTCCTGAGTTTCGCCCCGACCGACGTCAAGGGTCGCACCCTTTCCTATGAGCGCTTCCGCGATGTGCGCCGAGAGTGGGCCAAGGCCACAACCGACCTTTTCGAAGCGACCACCTAGTTCTATCTAGGCACATCAGCGTCGCCGAACGGTACCCCGTCGTGGTCCTTACCGGGGCGCGTCTGAAGGCCATCCCAAACTGCTCCGCTGGCTCGCGAGGTGACCCGCGATACAATTTCGCGGCCCCTTAGGTTTGGGCCACGGATACGGATGTGGATAGACGGCCAATGCTTCAGGGCGGTGTAGCTCAGTGGTAGAGCACGCGGCTCATAACCGCGGCGTCGGTGGTTCGATCCCACCCACCGCCACCACCGATCCAATCGTCCGGGCAATCGCGGTTTCGGGTTTGATCCCCGCTCGAGCCAGGGTTCTGGTGGCTCTTTCAGGAGGTCCCGACTCGACAGCCCTCCTGATCGCCCTGCAGGCGTTGGGGTGCCCGCTGGTGGCCGCCCATTTCGACCATTCCCTGCGCCCCGAATCACCGGCCGAGGCGATCTGGGTTCGGGACCTATGCCAACGTCTGCACATTCCCCTGATCTGCGGGGTCCGGACCGAGCCGCTCGGGGAAGGGTCCGTCCAGGCAGGCGCCCGGTCGGCCCGTTACGCCTTTCTGGCGTGGGCTCGTGGGGAGTCCCAGTCGGATGTGGTTGCGCTTGCCCATACGGCTGATGACGTCGTCGAAGGAGTTGGGCTTCATCTGAGCC
>DASZFH010000042.1:0-2569 GCA_035939985.1 Candidatus Dormiibacterota bacterium | reverse complement strand
TGAGGTAGTAAAAAGACGCGAACCCGGCACCGAAGTCATCCAGGGCCAGTTGACACCCGAGGTTGTGCAGCATCTCTCCAAAATCTCGGGCCTGATCGAGGTTGGTGATGGCGGCGGTCTCGGTGAGCTCGAAGATCAAATTCTTGGGGTTGACCCGGGAGCTTGTGATCAGGTCCTCGATGGTCATGGCAAGCGTGGGATCGCCCAACGATTTTCCGGACAGGTTGATCGACAGAACCAGTTCGCGTCCCAACTTCTGGGCCCGCTTGACCAATTCCACCGCCTGGCGGATCACCATGATGTCGAGGCTCTGGATCAGACCGTATCGTTCCGCGATGTATAGAAACGCCGCCGGACGCAGAGGTTCGGCCAACTCATCCTCACGAAGCCGCAGCAGTATCTCGTGCTGCGTGATGGTGTTGGTTGCGAGATCGCGAATCGGTTGACAGTAGAGAACGAATCGCCCTTCGTTGATGGCGGCCTTGACATGGGCGGCTTCGTTCATCTGGCTGGAGACTTGCTGAGTCCGATCGACAGCGGGGTTGAAGGTCGCATGGCGATCTCGTCCTGCTCGCTTGGCGTCATACATCGCGAAATCGGCTGCTGAAAAGATGTCGTCTTTGCATTTGGGGTCGATGACAGCAACCCCGATGCTCACCGTCACCCTGACGTTTCTGCCGGCGAGGATGAAGGGATGCTCCCTGACCACCGTGACCATGGCTTGGGCGACCGCCTCCCCCTGTTCCGGACCGGATTCAACCAAAAGGAGGGCAAACTCGTCACCACCAAAGCGTGCCAAGACGTCGGTCTTGCGGCTCCGGTGAGCGAGCAGTTCAGCGACTCGCTTCAAGACTTCATCGCCCATGGGGTGCCCGAAACTGTCGTTAATCTCCTTGAAGTTATCGAGGTCGACAAGAAGCAGAACGGCGGTTCCCCCGTACCGCATAACTCGGTCAGATTCCTGCGCCAGCTCCTCTTCGAACCGGCGCCGATTGTGGAGCCCGGTCAGATGATCGTGGTCGCTGACAAAGGTGGACCGGTCCTCTGATTGCTTGCGCTCGGCGATACTCTGGATCTGAGCGATTGCGTAGCGGGGGCCGCCCTCAGCGTCGCGGACAAGCGACAGAGTCTCCAGTACCCAAATGAATGGCTGTGTTGAGTGGCGGAACCTGCGTTCTACCTCAGAGCCGGGCCGGGTTCCTAAAAGCATTTCACCAAACTCTCCGGCGGCGCTCAGTTCTGGTTCGTAGCGGAGGCCGACAAAACGGATCGAGGTCAGGTCCTCATGGGTGAAACCCGTGATCTTGCAGAGGGCGTCATTGACCCGCAGGCATCTACCGCTCAGATCGATCAGCGCCATGCCGATCGGAGCCATGGCAAACGCGCTTTCCAGGTCTAGGAGCTCGCTGCCGGTGGCAGGCGATTTGGAGCGGAGCAATTCCGAGACCGCATTGGGGACAGCAGAGATTCGCCTGGTTTTCCCCGAGTTAGGAGCCACCCAGACTCCTTTTCCAGCCGAACGTCATCTAGTTCCAACCTACCCCACTCGCCGTAACAAAGTGAGCAATAGCCCGGACCGGACCTGTCAATTAGCCGAACGGCGGGATTCACTTTTTCCGTGGCGTCTCGACCCATCAACAAGTGTTGCAGCGGTAGAATCTGGATGACAGATGGCGGAACCACCTGCCCGTGGATCACTTCCTATCGAGGGGGAGGACCTCCAAACCCCCTATTGGACTGATGCCCGCCATTGGATCTCGATCTATGGGGATCTATTGCATTTCAAGCGGGGCTTGTTAAGCCGGATCCGCACCGACCTTGCCAAGCTCAGCCCCCCTGCCCAGGCGGCAGCGGCTCAGGACGTCACCTTCGTTGCTAACCAGATGGAGGGTTATCAGAAGCGGCTTGACCTTTGGTACCAGCGGGTTTGGGAACTGCAGGGCCTGTGGGTCGACCCTGAGAGTCGAATCGTCCGGCACCAGGGCCGGGAGGCTGCTCTGACCAATCGGGAATTCCAGCTTCTCCAGTTCCTCCTCGACCACCCTCACCGCTACTTCACCGCGGTCCAGATTCTCAGCCGCGCCTGGGCTGATCCCGACCTGTTTCCCGAACAGGTCCGCAACTATATTCGCCGACTGCGCCGGATCCTGGTGGCACTCGAAATCCCCTGCGACCTTGTCAACCGACCCGGCCACGGTTATTCACTGATCGTGAGGAGCTAGCTGAACACCGCTCATGGCGTTATCGGACGGGAAGGCGAGCGCGTAGAACTGATGGCTCAACGTCGGCCAACCAGAGGTCCTCGATGTCAGCTGCCACTGCCGGCTCGACAAGGGCGGCTGCCCCCAAAATCTGGCCGGCCGCGACTCGCCAGACCTGCGCCAGACCTGCGCCACGGTCTTCGTGGACGAGAAGGTCAGACTCAGCGGAAGGCACCGGATCTCCAACAACAACGAGTGCGCGTCTGCCCAAGGGCACAACCAGGCGGCGGAGTGCGGCACGATCGGAAATCCGACCGGCCAGGAAGGCCGCCAGCGTTGCCGGATCGCCACTGAGTGGTCGCCCCAGG
>DASZFH010000041.1:0-18424 GCA_035939985.1 Candidatus Dormiibacterota bacterium | reverse complement strand
CGGCAGCGAGTGACCTTGATCACTCTTCATATGGCCAAGGGCCTGGAATACCCAGTCGTGTTCCTGACCGGGATGGAGGACAAGATGCTGCCCCATGAGCGGGCTTTCGGCGAGGCTGGGGGATTGGAGGAGGAGCGTCGGCTCTGCTACGTCGGTATCACCCGGGCCCAGCGCCAGCTCTATCTGACCTCATCCAATGTCCGCGTGATCTTTGCCAAGTCGGTATCCCTAGCGCCAAGTCAATTCCTCTATCACATACCCGGCCACCTGCTGGACCTCGTCGAGCTCAGCGGCCACCGATCGCATGGGATAGTCGCCCACCTAAACCGACCTGTCGAGGCCCCGACTGCTTCTTAGACGGACGCCAACGGGAGGTCCACCAGACCGCCCGACGGCTGGGACTGGCTCGCCCGCCACTGTCTCCAACCCACCACCGAGAGGATTATGAATAGGGAGCAGAGCACTGCGGTCAGGTAGAGATGCCGACTGACGTAGAGGACGATGTAGATCACGTCGGCACCCACCCAGAACAGCCAATTTTCGATGAATTTTCGAGTCAGCAGGTACTCGGCAACCAGGGCCAAGGCCGCGCTGGCACCGTCCAGATAGGCTGATGAATCCTGCTCCGCGATCAAGATCGCGACGGCAAATGGGGTCACCACCAAAAGTGCAGCCACGATCGTGAACACATGCCAACGGGATAGAGAGCGAATGCGCATTTTGGACTTGCCCTCCCGCCCCCGCAGCCAGCTCACCCAACCGTAGATCGCAGTCGGAATGAAGATGGCATTGATGACCACATCGGCGTAGAGCTTGGCGACGAAAAAGACCCAGCAATAGAACCCGGCCATCAGGATCGCGGTCGGCCAATTCCAAATGCTCTCGCGGACGATCAGGCCAACTGTCGCGATTCCGAAGGTGAACCCGGCCACCTCCGTCCACTGGAGATCCCCACCCATCGGACCCTGCTCAGCTAGCTGTTGAGATTGGCGGTCAGAGCGGCATCGATCGTCTCGCGGTCGGCCATCATGATGTACCCCGGGTCGTCCTCGTAGTCACCCACAGCCACAACTTTGAGGAACCGAAAACCCGCCTTCTCGTACGCCCGAATCGCGCTCCGGTTGCGAACCAGTGGGTCGATGATTCCGACCCCAACACCCGTCCGATCCATCATCCAAAGGTAGAACAACCCAACGATGATCGGGCCCAGGCCCCGATGAAGGTAGTCCGGTTCGGCGATATACAGGTCTGCGCCGACCACGTCTCCCTCCAGCCCCAGGTCGTTGGCCAGCTTGGGTTCGTCCTGCAGCCGATAGCTCTGGATGTAGCCGATGGGTTGACCTTGCATCGTCACCAAATAGCCCCGACCGGGATCCTTGCCCTCGATCGACTTGGTCCACTCGACGACGCTGGCCTCAAACGTGGGAGGCGACCAGGACTCCCACCACGGCATTACGTGTGGGCGGTGGCGCCACTCCCACAACATCTGGAAGTGGCTCACCTGGATTGGGAGAAAACCGATCTCGGTGGAAGTCATATGAGATGTGACCGGCCGGTCAGGACTCTGTTCGAAACGCCTCCAGGTGGGCCAGGTCATCGGGTTCGAGTTGGGCGAAAAGGGCCAGGTCATCGCTCCGGGTCAAGAAGCGAACTGGCAGCACAACATCGTGTTTGAAGAGGCCTTCGGGATGAAGGACCACCCCCACCAGTTGCCCCCCCTCGACCAGAACCGAACGCACAACTCCAAGCTTGCGACCGGACTTGCCGAGCATGACGTTTTCGCCCTGGGCGATCTCAATGTCCGCTGACTCCTTGGTGGCAAACTCCGTGATGGGCGGAATCTCGAGGCCCCCCAACCAAATGGCTATCCCCTCGCGGGCAAGGTCCGGCACCCCCTCCCCAGTGGCCCGATAGGAAAGGTATGGGGGCAAGTGGCGGACATCGGAGGTGGTTAGCGACAACTCGACGCCCGCTGGCGAGGCCGATACCACCGCGTCAATCGGAACCACGAGATCGTCGGTCAGGAGCAACGACCCGGGCGCCAGCAAATGGCCTCCAAAGGTGAAGTGCTCTTTGACAACGATCGCCCGCGGAGCGAAGGTCTCCCGGTCCACGAGGACTCGGTGGAGGGTTCCGACCTCTCGTCCATCTCCGGACCGGACTACGCCACCGAGTTTGAAATCACCAGCGGCCAGCATGTGAGGCAAATGTACACGCAACAACTTGGAGTCGCCGCCCCAGTATTCTTCCTCCAGATCCAACCACCACCGGTAAAAGGAGCGCACTTCCATGCTTAGGCGATCCCAAACGTCCCCTCTGATTCGCTTCCTGGCGACAGCGGCCGCGATTGCGTTGCTTGCGGCTTGCTCTTCAGCCGCCGACACCTCTCAGAGCAGCTCGCCGACACCTTCCATGTCAATGCCAACCCCCACGCCCTCGCCATTCGGTAGTCCGGTCCCATCAACGACCGTGACGATCATGAATTTTGCGTTCTCACCGCAGGTCATCGCCGTCCACGCCGGGGACACGGTCACCTGGACGAATCAGGACGCAGATGCCCACACGGTCACCTTCGATAGCGACGGGACGGGGTCAACGCCTCTCGATACGGGCAAAACCTTTCAGCACATATTCGCCGCACCCGGGACCTTCACCTACCACTGCTCGATCCATAACTCCATGACCGGGGAGGTGGTCGTTACCTAACTACTTCCGCCAAGGTTCACTCTGAGGCGTCGCCAATTCCCTTCGTGATTTCACCAAGTCGGTCCCAGGCGGGGGACGTCATTTGGGGCCATGTCGCAATCAACTTGGCGATCTCTGGGTTGTGGTCGGACTTCTCGCCTCCCGGAAGCCCATTCGGGCGGTTGGCCAGCCATCGCTCGGCGCGGCCCGCCAGTGCCCCCAGGCGCGGGTCGTTGGGGGCCAGGTCGAAAGCCGCGTCGTATTCAAGGTATATGGCTCGAAACTCCGGATCGCCCAGTGCCTTGAGCTTGTCGGCCAACCAAACGCGAGCCGCATCCGGGGAGGCCGATTGCAGCAGAATCCAGCCATCACGCTCCATTCGAACCGTTCGCGGGCTGACCCCAAGGTGGCGCAGATGGTCGAGGTATGCGGCAACCTCTGGCGAGACGAACAGCCTGTCGCCGACGCTTAGGTGGGACAGCCGCCGGCGAGTGCGTTCGAGTGCCTTAGTCCGCTCCTGAAGGGTGCGATCGATTTCATTGATCGCCTCAGCAAACCGATCGGGGCTGGCCGAGAGCAACTCCTTGACTCGGGCCAGAGGGACGCCTGATTCGGCGAGCGTTTTGATCTTTATCAACTCAATCGCATGGTCGGCGGTGTACCGGCGGTAGCCGGACGAGTCGCGCGGCGGCTCATTGAGCAGGCCCCGCCGGTGATAGTGGCGAACGGCCCTGATGGTCACGCCCGCATATCCCGCCAACTGGCCGATGGTGATCATGGTTGCCGCGCGCTCCTCGACGGCGGATTCGTCCAAGGCCCTCATTCTGTCACCGACTGCCGCGGTCAAAGGCAAGACGCGTCCACAAGTAGCCCGCCAGCGCCATCACTCCGCACCAGACCAGGGCCAGATAGGCCGCGCTACCGATCGGTGCGCCGCCCAGAAGATCGCGCATCGAGTCCACCACGGGCGTGAATGGCTGGCGCTCAGCAAACCAACGCAAGCCCGCCGGCATGGTATCGGTGGGCACAAAAGTGCTTGAGAGAAAAGGAAGCAGGAACTGAATCGGCAGAGTCCAGCCATTGGCCGCCGCCGCGCTCTTGGCGGCCATTCCGATCGCGGCTGACAGCCACGTTACGGCGAAGGAAAAAGCGGCGACGATGCCGATCAGTCCTACCCAATCCCAACCTGAAGCCCTGGGCCGAAATCCGACCATAACGCCCACCCCAATCACAACCGTCGCGGTGACGAGGGTACGCAGGACGCTGACCCAAATGTGGCCGGCCAACAGTGCGCCGCGGCCGACGGCCATGACTCGAAACCGGTCGAAGATGCCTCCGGTCATGTCCGTACAGACGTTGATCGCCGTGGCCGAGGAGCCGGCCGCCACGGTCATCATCAGGATTCCCGGCACCAAGAAGTCGATATACGCTCGGCCTCCCTCTCGGCCCCCGAGCCCAAGGCCGATCGCACCACCCAGGATGTAATCGAACAACAGCAGCATCACGACCGGCACCAGAATCGAGCCGACGAATAGCAGTCCAAACAGTCGGCGGGTGTGCTTGAGCTCCCGGCCGAGCATGGTCGCCGAGTCCTGGGCGGCGATGGCCAGGTTGGTCATCGGATTTGCCCCCGCGATGGGTTTGCAGTCAGGGCGAAGAACACATCGTCCAAATCAGGCGTATGGATGAAGAGGTCTTCGACTTGAATGTCGTCCCCAAGGCGGGCGAGCATCTCGCGCAGGGGGCGGACCCCACCCGGGTGTGGAACCCGAAGGACCAGGCCCTCCTCATCGGGCCTGCTCGCGGGAAGAGCCCGAGCTGCAGCATCCAGCGAGGAGCGGTGGGCGAAGCGGAGCCGAACGTGAGCGCCAGGCAGGCGACTCTTCAACTGCCCAGGCGTGCCTTCGGCAACTATGCGCCCGCCATCAAGCACGGCGACACGATCGGCGAGCCGGTCCGCTTCCTCCAGGTATTGGGTGGTCAGCAAGATGGTGATGCCTCCGGCGGCGAGATCGCGTATCTGCTGCCAAACGGTTTGGCGACCCCGAGGGTCCAGCCCGGTGGTCGGTTCGTCGAGAAACACCATCTGCGGCCGGCCCATCAGGGTCATTGCAAGATCGAGGCGGCGCCTCATCCCGCCTGAGTAAGTTCCGGCTACCTGCCTCGACGCCTCGACGAGGTCGAAACGCTCAAGGAGCTCGATCGTACGGGCCCGCCGGTCGGTCCCCGAAAGGTGATGCAGACGGCCCATGAGGGCCAGATTCTCCTCGCCGCTGAGCAGCGGGTCGACGGCTGAGAATTGCCCGGTGACCCCGATCACGGAGCGGACCTTGTGGGGCTCACGATCGAGGTCGTAGCCGCAAACGGTCGCGCTACCAGCGTCGGCCCGGAGCAGGGTCGACAGGATCCGGACGGCGGTTGTCTTTCCGGCTCCGTTCGGCCCGAGCAGGGCGAATACCTCGCCGGCTGCGATTTGAAGATCGACCCCGACGAGCACAACCTTGTCTGCGTAAGCCTTGCGGAGCCCGGCGACCGAAACGGCTGTGGGCCTCTGAGGTTGGGTAGCCACGTTCATAGCCCAGATACTGCAACCTTGACCCTAGGTCAAGGTCAAGTGATTCCCAACCGAGCCCACCTTCTACTTTGGTGGGGAGTCGGAGATCTCCTCCTACGTGGCGTTCCCGTCAGGGGTGGACCCGGGGTCCGAGCCACCACCATCTCCGCCACCGCTTTCGACAGGCCCCCCGGTGGCATCGGTTCCGCTCCCGGCCCAACTCTTCATCGCAACCTCGCCCGAGCCAGGTCCAGTGGTGGCGTCCGTTCCGCTCCCGGACCAACTGTTCATGGCAACCTCGCCCGGACCAGGCCCAGCAGCGTAGTCACTCCCACTTCCACCCCAGGTGCCCATACCCAATTGACCGGATCCGGGGTCTCCCAAGCCTCCCGCCGCGTCTTGAGTCCCGTCGCCGGATATTCCACTTAGTCCATCGCCGATTGACGAGCCGACCACCGCCCCGACCGCGCTCGGGCCCACACCGTCCAATCCGTGCTGCAACACCCCGGTCGCCCCCTGACAGGTGATCCACAGCTGCCCCACACACTCCTGGAAACCGCCGTCGCTGGCGATTCCGGTCACAGGATGGGCCAGTACGTAGGCCAAACCTGCCAGCGTCGCCCCCGCCCCTAAAACCAGGAACGACGCCAGCGGAGGGGCGCCTGCCGGCACTGAGGGACCTTGCCGACTCCTGGGCCGGCTCGAAAAGAAGGCAACGCCTCCAAATGCCACCCCGAGAACCAGACGGCCAGGCAGCCCAGCCAGAGAAAGGTCCGAAGGCAGGATCAAGCCGAGGACGGTCGTTCCCGCCCCGCCCAAAATCGCAACCATCATCACGGCCGAGGACGGAGGTTGGGCCGTCGGCGCCACCTTGCCCGCCACCGCCTGCCAGATCCGCATCGCCAATGCAACCACGACCCGACCGAGGAATCCGGCCACACAGGCCACGAGGCCTAAACCCAAGGCCGCGCCGATCCAGGGAGACACGAACGAGGTGATCAGCAACCCACCTGCCGCCCCCCAGAGCAATCCGACCCGTGCCCGCGCCCCCGCATCGGTCAACATCAATCGGAACGATTCTGGCAAGGCGCGCAGGTCATCGACCAATTGGTGCACACCCTTGCCGCGGTAAAAGCTCCAAACCGCGAAGCTAACGGTCATCGCGATGGCCCAGAACACCTGACCGTTAAGGGTGTTTCCCTCTCCGACGGCGGGCGCGCCCGGGGGGACTTTAACGTATCCGTTGTATTCGACCGCGATCAGCCAAACATTGCTGATGTAGCCGATCACGGCGCCAACCACAGCCGACACGAGGGCCATTCGCAAGTTCTGGCCGAGCCAGTGACCCAGACCGCGAATCAGCATGAAAGGTGCGAGAGACGGTTCGGCTGCAACGCTCATCTGTGGTCGGACTGATTAACGAACCCCAGTTACAGATGTAGTCCGTCGGATTCTGGTCAATTGCCCGTCAGCACCTCTCCCTCACATCCGAGTATCGGCGCCGCTGCGTCCCACTGAGGCAGGAAATGGCAAACTTGAAGCTGGGCCCCAGGCGCTCGGGACGGGCCTAAGACCGATCACTCCAGGGAGGTTCCGCGATGGGAGTCAAACGGGTCGTCGTGCTGATTCAGGAGAACAAGACGCCGGATTTCTATTTTCCGACCCTTCGTTTGTGGGGAGCGGATATTGAGGACCGGGGCAACCTCGCCACCTCCGCACCCAACCACGACCAACCCCACGATCGCAACGCCTGGGTCCATTACAAAATGGGGGACTGGCCGGCGGAGCAGGTCCAGATCGATAACGACACCGTCCTTCCCTACTACAGCTGGCTGGCCAAGACCTTCACATTCTGCGACCACCACTTCGGGGTTGGCACCAACTCCACCGCCGGGCACATGATGCTCGTGGGTGGGCAGACCCCGACTCTGCGGAACTATTTCGGCTCGCCGCACAGCTGGAATCTCCCCACCATCTTCGGCCACGCCCAGGCACATGGAGTTGAATGGGCCGCCTTTCCCGACCAGTCCAAATACCCGATCTCGTGCTACTCCAACCTGGCTGGTGATAGCCATGTGCACACGCCGGACGATTTCCTCAGCATGGCCGCCCAGGGCAGCCTGCCACCCTTGTGCTACGTGTGGAGTCCGAGTGGCTTCGACGAGCATCCGCCATTGGTGTCCAACCCCGGCTATGTGACCGCTGGCGAAAATCTCACCTGGCAGCGGATTGACGCAGCAATCAAGGGCAGGCTCTGGCAAGAGACGGCATTCATCCTGACCTGGGATGACTGGGGCGGGTATGCCGATCACGTATCCACGCCCGACTCGGAGACCATCCCTGACGCTCTCGATCCCTCCGGCTTCCAGGTCATAGGCGGGTCGCGGATTCCATTGCTGATGTTTGGCGGTCAGGTCGAGCAGGGGGTGGAGTCGGAATGGCACGGGCACGCTTCGGTGATCAAGACCGTGATCGATCTGCTGGGGCTGCCAGCGATGGGGATCGCTCGGGTTGACACCGCGCCCAGTCTGGCCGGGAGGATCGACTCCAAACTGACACGCCCAGTGCCTCCTCCGCTGGGATCGACCATCGCCCAACCCACACCACCGTCGGGCGCGCGGCCCACCCCGCCCGGGCCATGGAAAGGACCCCTGGGGTTACCCATGCCAGACTTGATCGCGGCCGACGGGGGCACCATTCCCGCTCCCAGCGACGGCCTCGTAAAGAAGACGCCACCGTCGACCCGGGGCCTCGACGTACCCGTGTACTTCGGGGTCTCCGCCAAGCGGGCCCACACCGAGGCCAAGCAGTTGGCCCCCAAGTTCAGCTACCAGGGTGGCCCGCTCATCACCCAGCCGGAGGTCTACCTGAGCTTCTGGGGGACTTCATGGGCGGACCCGGCTCAGGCCCAGGCCCGGGCCAACCTGGTCGAGTTTGTGCGTGACCTTCTGGCCAGTGACTACATGAACATCCTCAGCCAGTACGGTGTCGGCCAGGGTGCGGGCCAATGCGGTCGAGTGGTGGTGGATTTCAACCACATCCCGGTCGCCCGGGACCTAACCCAAGCTGGAATCGCGACCGAGATCCAATCGCTGATCGACCAACGGATGCTCCCCGAGCCTGGGTCCCCATCCAACCTGGCCGTGATGTTGTTCCTCGATTCATCGTTGGCAGTCAACGATCCTGGCGCCGGCATCGTCATGTGCGAGCCACAGGGCGACACCGCTTTCGGCTTCCATTACCACTTCACCACCGACGCCGGCAACCAGGCCTATTACAGCGTGATCCCAGCACTCGACGACGCCTGTCTGAAGGAGAGCTGCCAGCAGGATTCGGGTTGCTCATTGCATCTGAGCGAGACCCAGGAACAGCGCCGGACCCAGGTCGCCAGTCACGAGTTTTCAGAGATGGTGACGGACCCCGAGCTGACCGGCTGGCTTGATCCCAGCAGCGGTCAGGAGAATGGCGACCTCTGCAACGGTCAGGTGGGGACAATCGTCGTCGGGGGCCGGACCTGGACAGTGCAGCTCATGTACAGCCACGCCGATGATCTGAAGGGCCAGCGGCCCTGCACGGCGGGGCCCGCCCAGCCGATTCCTTCACTGCTCCACGGCAAGGTGCCATCGGCCGTCGAACGCACCGGCTAAGCTGAAATCCCCCGGCTAAGGGACGACCCGAATGGCCCCTTCGCCGGACACAACCCGAAAGTCACCGGCATCGAAGGTAAGGACCGAACCGCCGTGGCGTTCCGCGCAGGCAATCACTGCGGCGTCCGCAAAGCCGAGCTGAAGGTCCTCATACCGGATCACCAATTCTCGGATCCGAGGGAAGTCCCCCTCCCCGCAGTCCAACTTCAAGGCCCCCATTTCCAGGTCACCCAGGAACGCCACCAACGTGGCCTGCCCCATACGACTCTCGATCATGTACGTTGCCTCCGCCAAGATCCCGGCCGGAACCACCAGTGGTCCGGGATCCGACGTGCTCATCTGGAGAGCTTGCTCGTGCCGGGGGTCGCCAGCGTCGACCGCAGCCAACAACGCTGAAGTGTCCAGGGTGATCACGCCTTGTCGGCGTCCTTCGAAGACGGAGGGGCAGACTTCCCCTGCGCAGCCTGGGCCCAGCGTCTCCGAACCCATTGCTTGACGTTGGACGAATCGACCCCATCTCTGGGCCCGATCCCCGACCCGAATGATGCTGGAATTGGTCGCGGACGAGACTCCAAATAGAGCGAAAGCGCTTCTCGAACCACCTCTGCGCGGGCTCGGCCGGTTTGATGAGCAACCTCGTCGAGGCGAGCTTCAAGCGACTCTGGCAGGAATATCGTCGTCCTATGCATATGGCTATCATACATAGCCATATCTGCGAAACCGCGATCAGAAGGGCGGTCCAGAGACGACTAAAGGGGAGCCTGGCGAATCAGCCGGCGCATCAATGTTCCAGTTGATTCCGAAGGGGTCGGTGAGCCAGCCTGAGGTGCCCCAGGGCTGCTTGGTCAGCGGCATCTTGACCTGACCACCCTCGGCAAGCCCCTCGAAGACCGCCCGGAGCCCCGCCTCGTCAGTGCCGGAAATCTGGAGTCCGATGTGGTCGCCGACCTGCGCGGGATAGCTGGGATGACCATCTGACGCGACGATTGCCACTCCGTCGGCGTCGAGCCGCGCATACATGATGCGATCGCCGGGCTCAGCCGATCGCGGCTGACCCTGGTCGCCGCCGGCAAACATTTGGAGATGTTTCGGACGTCGTCCTTGACGAGCCCTCTGCGCCCCATGTACGTTCCGGGCGATGCCTCTGTTGACTGCTCTCGGCCCGACCGACCTGTTGTTTGTGGGCGGCGTCCGCACGAGCACACTCGCGATGGGCGCGGCCTTCACGCTTGTCGGGTTCTCCCTCCCGGGGCGGCGTTACCGAGCTCTCCTGGGCCTCGCCGCCTGGCTCTTCGGCTTCGAGACGGCATGGCAAGGCACGAGCATCGTCGTCGCCGTCCTCGGTTCCCCCGCTCCCGCAAACGCGCTGGCCGTCCTCGCGACGCGCTGGCCTCTCATCCTCCATCAAGCTCCGGTCTACCTTCTTCCGGGCCCGATCGCGATCTTGGTGGCATGGCGGACCGGCGTCCGCGTTGATTGGCGGCTGCTTGGCTTGACAGCAGCTGTCTGGACGGGGTGGTTGCTCGCCGGCTTTCACTCCAACGGGCACACGGCGGGGGGATTCCAGGCGCTTGACGAGGCGCTGAACGAGGCCGCCAAGACGGCATGGGGAATGGCTTACCTACTGCCGCTGCTCGACGAAGGGATTTTCGCCCGCCTGCAGCGGCGGCGTTCCATGATCGAGGCCACGGTGAAGCGGTGAATGAACCGCCACAGGTCTCTTGGACGTCACAGATTGATTGGGTGGCGCGATGACGATTTCGATTTAGCACCTGTCGCCCCTTGAGGCGGATAACTAGCTCCGCTACGCTCTGATCGTGGTGCTCTGAGAACCTGATCAGCCGCAAACGGCGGCCCCTCTATAGGAGCGCCACCAGGTTGGCGACCACCTCGGCAGCGGGTTGCACGGAGCGCACCTCCCCGACACCGGTTCCCGCGTACATCGCCATGTCACGGGCAGTGCGGTCGATCCCGCGGTAGGGGGGTACCGTGGCACGCCAGCCGCTCTCCCGGGCGGCGGCCTCGGCACTACGCAGGACGCGGTGCGGCGCGTGCTCCCAGCCTTCGCCGAACCACTCTGTCAGGGTGGTGTCCGCACCCGTCGCCGTCAGCAGGTTGTTCACGTAGTCGGGGTGGGCACCGGATTCCGGGGTGGCGATGAAGCGCGTACCCACCCGCACCCCGGCGGCGCCGGCGAGCAAAAGTTCACGCACACGCTCCGCCGTGGCTATCCCACCAGCGGCAACTACTGGAACGTGTACAGCGTTGATGCTGAGTCGCAAAAGCTCGTCCAGCTGTTGATTGCCTCGAACGTGCCCACCGGCCTCAATCCCCTGGGCGACGATAAAGTCGCATCCAGCGTCAGCAGCCGCAACTGCCTCCGCCACCGAGCCCACCTGCCAGCCGGCCAGCGCACCACCGGCGTGGGCCGCCCATACGAGGTTGGCGGCTGGGTCGCCGTAGAAGAACTCGACCACCCGCACGGATTTTGCCGCTTCCTGGATGGCGTCGGGGGGTGGGGCGAACGGCACCAGGTAGTTCAGCCCGCTGGCGCCTGACGCTGGCTCCACGCTCGACGGCACCATGCCGAGCCCCCCGGCCGCGACCACTGCGGCCGAGAGCGCTGATGTGCCGACTCCGCCCATCGCCGCCAGTTGTATTGGCAACTCGCAACCAACGAGATCCGTGAACCGCGTTTTCATCGGCGTTTTCTATCATGGCATTCCCGTGGTCCGGGGCTGGCTGAGAGTCTTCAAGCCGGTGCGGCGATCGGGTACCCTGAAGCGGCAGCCGCCCGAGACAGTCTGTCGTCGTAGGAAACGACACGGGTCACGGCACTGCCAAGTCGCTGGATGGTGGCTAGATGAATTGCGTCCAGTGAACGCAATTCCGGTGGTTGGACTGAACCTGCCTCGGCAAGGATCCGATCGCTGACGCGAATCAGCTCGACCCGACGCAGTACATCCAATCCACGGCGGACTGCGGGCGACCCCAGTGGCTGCAGTGCTCGCTCTACCTCGGTGCGCGCCAGTGCGCTTGACACTAGGCCACCCCGTCGGCGCAAGTAGGTGCGCAGGGCCGCCGACTCGGGCTCGGCAACCGCAAGCTTGACGAGCGCCGAGGAATCGACGTAGACAACTCTCTCAGCGCTCAAGGTGGCGAAGCCGGGCGAGGATGACCGATGGCGGCTCGTGCCCGGCCTCCAGAGGCAGAGGTGCCGGCAGGTCGGCGAGGGTGGCAGTCGCTGGGATTACCTCACCCGCTGCACGGAGCTGCTCAAGCGGCTCGCTGGCAGGCAGCGGCGAGAGTAGCGCCACGGGTCGTCCGCGATCGGTCACCTGGATCGTCTCTCCCGCCTCTACACGGCGCAGCAACTCACTTGCCCCCTGACGGAGCTCCCTCACGCCAACAGATGCCATGTGCTATTTATAGCACATGGGCGACCAGCCGGAGAGGGGCTCGACTCGCTACATCAAGTCCGGGAAGGAGACGCTCCCTCGGGACCGGGTCGGCATGCGCGATCCGAACTGAGTGGACCGGTTCCGTGCCAAAACCGCTCCGGAGGAACGCGACCTTGCGCACGACATCAGAGACCCTGGGAATAGTTCTAAGGGCACTTCCCTTCTATAAACTCCCGAACCGCGACCAAGACTGCAGAGGTCGCCTGCTGGAGCGCTTCGAGTTGGGCCTGGGACACCGGTTGGGCATCGTACTCGGTCCGGTTTCGGGAGACGCGGGCGGAGTCGACGATAGCGATGACAGCGCGGAGCTCAGGTCCTAGCGCCCTGCCGGCCTCACGAATAGTCAGCCAATGGGCGCCCCGCCCATCCCCCGCCCATCCCCCGCCCATCCCCCACCCGCGTCCCAACCGCGGCCAGCACGGCGGCCAGGGCGTTTCGTGCCGCATCATACCGAAGCACATAGGCGGCCTCGGGATGTAGGCCCGTCGAGTCCGCGGATTGGGCGAATCGCTCGGCGGCAGCTAGTCGGGCCCTGGCTCCCGGGCAATCGGGTGCGATCCGCTTGACCTCGGCGCTACCGGGGCCCGGCATTCAGCGCTCCGCCCAAGTTTCCAATCAGATTGAGAACCTTGCCGCCCAGGACTGCGGTCAAGAATCGATCGCCAGCCTCAATCCGCGCCTCCATCTCTGGCCCAGTCAATGTCATGACGTTGATCTCCCGCCCAACCGCTTCGGACACTGACATTGCCACTTCGGCGATCCGACCGTGATCGACGTCACCGACAACCAATACGTCGATATCCGAACTCGGCCCCACGCCACCGCCCGCCCACGACCCGTAGATCGCGGCTGCCTCGATCCCAGGCACCGCTTCCAGCCCGTCGCCCAACCGTATCTCAACGCCAAAGGTCCGCTCAAGCAGAGCATGCAGCGGCGCGTGGAGAGGCGAGTCCTCGCTGGCTGAGAAGACCCGCGTTCGGCCCACCGTATCGACCTTGACCAGTCCTGCCCCAACCAGGGCAGCAACCTCTCGGTCGGTCGTGGCTCGCGACACCCCCGCTCCATTCTGGAGCTCTTGCAAGGTCAAGCCGTTTGATGGTCCCAAGAAAAGCACGGTCAGCAACCTCGCCTGCTCCTCCGACCGGAAAAGGGGCAGCCGCTCGGGCGGCCTGGTTGAGCGCATAGCTGCACATTATCACTCATCTATCGCAGATCCAAACGCCGGAATTGGAGCATCACCCCACGCATACACGAAGCCAGAATGGGTAGTCTCTAGGAAACCCGAAGACGACAGAAGCCTCAGAGCCTGACGCCACCCTCAAGTCAAGGGATGGAGCGGGAGACGAGACTCGAACTCGCTACCTCAACCTTGGGAAGGTCGCGCTCTGCCAGGTGAGCTACTCCCGCGCCTTGTGAACTGGCCTCAACGGTACCGCAGCGGTGGCCGTGCGGGCAAGTCTACGAGAAATCGGCCCGCGATTCGCCCAATGCCTGCTTGTGGGACCCCGAGCCGGGCAAATCGTGTAAGTTCAAACTTGCTCTTGGACGAACTCAAAGCTCTCGCGGTTGATTTGACCTGGACGTGGGAACCTCGCATCCAGGAACTGTTCGCGACACTCGACCCTGGACTCTGGGAAGAAAGCGGTCACAATCCCATCATCCTGCTCGCGAAGCTTGGGCCCGAGGGGGTAGCCGCGGCCCGCGAGAGACCCGAGGTGCAGCGAGCGCTGCTCTTGGCCGAGATGGCCGCGGGAGCCTACCGTGCCCAGCAGCCCGCCTTCTATGACGCGAGAGCACCGCTCCTGGTCGGCTACTTCTCGCTTGAATTCGGCATCGCCGAGTGCCTTCCCATCTATTCCGGGGGCCTTGGCATTCTCGCCGGCGATCACCTCAAGGCCGCCAGCGACCTGGGTATGCCATTGGTGGCCGTCGGGGTCTTCTACCGGGAAGGGTTCGGACGCCAGAGGATCAACGAAGCCAACGAACAAACCGAGATCTACCCCGAGAACATTCCAGACCACCTCCCCATCACCAGGGTCGAGGTGGACGGAAAACCTCTGATCATCGAAGCCCCCATCGGCACCGAGACGGTCAAGATCGGGGTCTGGGAGGCGAAGGTCGGCAGAGTCCCCCTTTACCTTCTGGACACCAACGTCGACGGCAACTCGGACGAGTTCCGCAACATCACCGACCGCCTCTACGCCCCAGAGCCCGACCGCCGGCTACGCCAGGAGATCGTGCTGGGGATCGGAGGCATGCGCGCCCTGAGAGCGATCGGTATCGAGCCCACCGTCTATCACATGAATGAGGGCCACGGGTTCCTGGTCGGAACCGAACGAATCCGAGAATTACGCAGCTCCCGCCAGATCACCCTCTCCGAAGCCCGCCTCGTCGCCCGCGCCGGAATCGTGTTCACCACCCACACACCGGTGGCCGCCGGCAGCGACTATTTCGACTCTGGACTGGTCTGGGAACTGCTGGGCCCCTATCTGTCCGAAACCGGAATCTCTTTCGATCGCTTCATGGATCTGGGCCGAGCCCATCCTGGCGACCCCCGCGAGCAACTCTGCACAACCTATGTCGGCTTGCGCATGTCGGACGTGCCGGTTGGCGTCTCCCGACTCCACGGCACCGTGTCCCGGCGGCTCTGGAAAGACGCATGGCCAGGCCTGCCTGAGTCTCAGGTTCCGATTGGTTCCGTCACCAATGGAGTCCACATGG
Organism: Candidatus Dormiibacterota bacterium; assembly: GCA_035939985.1. Taxonomy (GTDB): domain Bacteria; phylum Chloroflexota; class Dormibacteria; order Dormibacterales; family Dormibacteraceae; genus DASZFH01. Next base: position 3,356 of record DASZFH010000041.1, on the reverse strand, counting down.
CGACCTGGCTGGCCCCCGAGATAATCCGTCTGTTCGCCGATTACGTCGGTGACGACTGGTGGACCCTCGACGCGGACGATTCCGCCTGGAGCCTGCTGGACGGCATCACACCCAAGCAGCTCTGGGACGCGCATCAGGACCTGCGTCACCGACTGGTACGGTTTGCCCGAACGCGAACCCACGACGCGGATCAACTCGATCCGGAAGCGCTCACCATCGGATTCTCGCGACGCTTCGCTCCCTACAAACGGGCAACTCTCCTCCTGAGCGATCCGCAGCGTTTGAAAACCATTCTGGCCAAAGCCGATCGACCGATCCAGTTCGTTTTCTCCGGCAAGTCTCACCCGGCCGACATGGGAGGCAAGGCGATCCTCAAGGAGGTCGTCACAATCTCCCGTCAGGAACCCTGGCTGGTCTTCCTGGAGGACTACGACATCGAGGTAGCCCGGCACGTCGTGCAGGGCGCAGACGTCTGGCTGAATAACCCCAAACGTTTCATCGAGGCCAGCGGTACCAGCGGCATGAAGGCCGGAGCCAATGGCGTGCTCAACTTGAGCATCCTGGACGGATGGTGGGACGAGGCTTATACATCCAATCTGGGCTGGGCCATCCCCTCGGGAGCCACCCTGGACAGACCTGACGTTGATGACGAGGCCGAAGCTGACGCGCTCTATCGTCTCCTCGAAAAAGAGGTCATCCCAACCTTCTACGATCGAGACGAGGACGGCATCCCCCAGCGCTGGGTCGAGATGATGATGCAGAGCGTCAAGTCGATCTCCACCCAGTTCTCAGCTCGCCGGATGGTCCTGGACTATTTCAAGGACGCATACGCGCCCGCGGCCCGCCGGGTCGAACAGCTCCGCCTCCTGCCCGATTGGGGCGGTTAGGGTAAGGCCAAGCCCCTTCCGGGTCAGCGCGCCCTTCCGGCTCGTGCCGATGCGCGGCCGGTCCGCTCTCGGTGGGACATCATCGCCGCTCGGTAGAGCTGGGTATACCGCCGGGCCGAATGGCCCCAGGACACGTCCTGACTCATCGCCCGCCGAACCAGCTCGCGCCAGAAGCGCCGATGCCGGTAGGTTTCGGCGGCCCTGATGGTGGCCGCGAGTAGGTGGGCCGATTGGTAGCTGTCGAATACGAAGCCGAATCCGGTGTTGGCCTGAGGGTCGACGTCTTCGACAGTGTCGGCCAGGCCCCCGGTGCTCCGAACGATCGGGATCGTCCCATATCGAACCGCGATCAACTGACCCAAACCACAGGGTTCGGTTCGGGAGGGCATCAGGAACATATCCCCTCCCCCATACATCAGTTGGGCCAGCTTGGGGTCGAAACCCACCTGCACCGCGAGGCGGTCCGGATTCTGCTTGGCCTGATGGCTGAGAAGGTCTTCGTAGCGACGATCACCGGCCCCCATGATGGCTACCTGGAGTTTCATCTCGAGCAGAGACGGCAGGGCCTGTTCGATGAGATCCAAACCCTTGGTCTCGTAAAGGCGGGAAATCATCACCACCAGCGGCAGGTCGAGCTGGGGCAGTCCCAGCTGTTGGCGCAACTCTGCCTTGGCAAGGGCCTTGCCGGACAGGTCTGCCTCCGAGAACCCCTGGGGCAGGGCGGCGTCAGATTGGGGATCGAAGGCGTCGTAGTCGATGCCATTGACAATGCCGTACAGCTTATGGGCGTTGGTCTTGATCATCTGATCCATGCCCTCACCCAACTCCGGCGTCTGTATCTCCTGGGCGTATCGCTCGCTGACAGTGTTAAACGCATCGCTGTAGTGAATGCCCCGACCCAGCAGCTTGACCACATCGTCGAGTTGGGGAATCCCAATTTTGAGCAGACCCCAGGACTCCAGCCCGGCCAGATGAAGAGTCCCCGAGCCGAACGTTCCCTGGAACTCCAGGTTATGGATCGTCAGGACGGTCGCAATACCCGCCAGCGCTGGGTTACCGGAGTAGAGGCGATCGAGAAGATTGGGAATCAGCGCTGTGTGCCAGTCGTTGACATGGAGAACATCAGGGACGAAACCGAGGGGTTCGAGAGCCTCGATCACGGCCCGCGAGAAGTAGATGAACCTAGCGTCGTCATCTCCGAATCCGAACATCGCGTCCCGTCCAAAAAACTGGGGGCAATCCACCAGGAAGACCGGCACGTCCCCGATCGCCGCCTCCCAGATCGAACAGTTGACGGTTTCCTGGCCGAGGGGAACCGGAAGGGTTCCGATCACCTCCCGCGCGCCGATCGCCTGCAACGAGATATGCCGGTAACGCGGCATGATCAGCCGTGCGTCCTGGCCCTGACGCCGCAGCTCCTTGGCCAGCCATGTCGTCATGTCGGCCACATTGCCTGACTTCGCCAGCGGCGTCGCCTCCGCCGCCGCAATCAGGATGCGGAGACGATCTACGGGCAACCCCTCGTCCGCGGAATTGCGGCTTGGAACCCGCAGGCGGAGCGAGCCCTGGGGGGGGACCTGTTCAACCGCCGCACCGTCCTTGGTCACCACCACGGCCAGCTGAATGGGTTCGCCCCCTTTCTTCTCGAGCGCGGTGAATGGGACCTTGATGAAGAGCGGATTGGCCGAGTCCGCCACATATACGGGAACGGCCAGGTTGGGGTCCTCGGCGAGGTGGCTGACGGTGATCGTGGCACCCTCCGAAGCGGCCTTCACTCCGATCACAAATCCCGGTTCGAAATCAAGTTCCTCCAGCGCGCCGGCATGAACCGGAAGGACGAAGGAGTCTTTAGCTCCGACCGGAATCGATGCCGGTGCCCCGGAAACGAACACCCAGAATTCGATCTTGGAGGCCAACAGGTCGGCACCACGAGCGGAACTATCCAACCGAAGGTAAAGATGGTCGGAATCGGAGCCGTAGAGCAGGGTTTCGATCAGCCCGATCGATCGGTGAAGACTTCCAAATCCAGCGGCCACCTCGAAACGGCCCGCCTTCTCCCACACCACATCGTCCATGCTCTGCGGGCTGATCTCCCCCGTTGGCGCCTGGATCTGGACGGCGACCGAGCGATCCGTGATCGGCTGGAAGAGGCGCGCCGGCGGCTTGGCCCCAACCACTCGATAAACATTGCGAAGATGCAGTCGGAACTGGTTGTCCCAAATCGCATCCATGCCCGAATCGTGGCGACGCGAGAACCACCAGAACCAATCGCTACCCTCCGCGACGAAAAGCTCGGCCCAGGCGGCGGCGACCTGTTGGCTCTCGGCGGGCCGATGCTCGGCAAAGTCCCGGAGCCACTCCCGAGTTTCTCCCAACAGAGTCCAAGCTGAGTTCTGCTCAGGATCCCCGATCCAGGTGTCAAGATTCGCCCCAATCCAACTACCGGTGTGCAACCACTGCAGCGGGCGC
>DASZFH010000040.1:0-8036 GCA_035939985.1 Candidatus Dormiibacterota bacterium | reverse complement strand
CGTGGCCGACGAGTTGCTAGAGCTGGCACGTACGGCGGCGCATAAGCACGAACGATGGTATGCGCCACTGACCTGCTACTTGGCTGGAGTCGCGATCGGGCGGATGGAGTCCCAACAAGGCGCTCTGGATCCAGCCACGGCCGCATCGATCCTGATCGGGGTCAACGCCCAGCTGAACCCGGCCCCCTAGGCCAGCCCTGATGATCGCCGGTACTGCTCGTACTCCGCGGGCGTGTTGAGGTTGACGAACAGCTCGGGACCAAATCCCATGGCCTCAAGTTGATCGGCCTCCAGAATCGAGACGGTGGCCACCCCCGTGGTGCGCCATTCCATCAGGGCTCGGTGTACTGACGGTCGCCCAGCCGCAAGCGCAGCGCTGACCAAGGGAATCAGGCGGCGGGAGTAGACGGCACAGGTTGTCTGGAGGCGCCCTCCAACCAGGGGCACCACCGCGTCCTGGCCCGTGGACATTGAGATCAAGAAGGTCACCAGCTCGGGGGTGACCCTGGGCATATCGCAAGCGAGGCAAAAAACCATCGACCCCTTGGCCTGGCTCAAGGCCGCTTCAATCCCGGAGAGCGGACCGAGGCCTGGGTGCAGGTCGACCACAAGATCGGGGCGGAGGGCTGTGGGAACAGCCTCGGGATCGTTGGCGCAAACCAAAATCTCGGCCACCACTGGGCGCAGCCGGGCCACGATCAGTTCAGCCAAAGTCGTTGCGTCAACCGGGAGGGCGGCCTTGTTCCGACCCATCCGATCCCCCCGTCCTCCGGCCAGCAGCGCGAGTGAAATCAGGCCAGTTGTATCCGAGATGCGAAGACACTAGCAGGCTCCGCGTATTTGAACTTGGTAGTCTCACCCTAATTCGAGGGCACGAATTCCATCTCAATAGTCCAGGTGCCACCCTGAAGCCGCTGCCCGCTCACCGGGTTACATGCACGTTAAAACCCTGGGCAATTCGTTCAGATCGCATGAAGCGAGGCCAGAAGTCGAAATCTACGGTCCGGGGCATGGACCAGCTGGGGGCTGATCTGAATTCTGGAAATCACAAACGAGGAGCTGCGGATGCTGAGTAGGAAATGGATAACCAAATGGGAACCCAACGATGGGACGTTTTGGGAGAGCCAGGGCAAAGGGATAGCCCGGCGCAACCTGATCTTCTCGATCTTTGCAGAATTCCTCGGATTCAGCGTTTGGAACATGTGGACGACCGTAACCGTGGCGTTGGCGCTGCCAATCGTGCCCTTTGCGTTCAAGACGGGTGAGTCCGCCACGCTGATCGCTTCGCAGATGCTCCTGCTCACGGCGATCCCCAACTTGGTTGGGGCCACCCTCCGCCTACCCTACGGGGCGGCCGTTTCGATCTTCGGAGGCCGGAACTGGACGGTCATCAGCGCAGCTCTGCTCCTGATCCCGACCGTGATGCTTGCGGTTGCGATCTCTGACATCCACACCTCGTTCCAAACCCTTTGCATCGTTGCGGGTTTGGCCGGAGTGGGCGGTGGCAACTTCGCCTCCAGCATGGCCAACATCAGCCACTTCTACCCCGACAAGAAGAAGGGCTCCGCCCTTGGACTCAACGCGGCGGGCGGCAACATCGGAGTTGCGGTAGTGCAGTTCATCGTCCCGGCCGCGATCGGCGCGGGCGTTCTAGGCCTGGTTCTGGGGGCCGGCAAGGCGGCCGGCAAGGCCGATGCCATCAAGCATCACATCAAGGCGGCCGCCCAGCCGAAGTACATCGCCAACTATCTGACCACTCACGGCATCCATCTAAATTTGGCCAACGCCGGTCTGGTCTGGATCCCCTTCATTGTCGTAGCCACCATCTGTGCCTTCTTCTTCATGGACAACCTGGCCGTTTCGCGGGCGTCCTTAAAGGAGCAGGCCAGCATCCTCAAGCGACCCCACACCTGGCTGATGAGCGTCCTCTACATCGGGACCTTCGGCTCCTTCCTGGGATATGCGGCCTCCTTCGGACTGTTGATCACCGCCCTCTATGACCCAACCGGAGTCACCGCACTCAAGATTGGCTTCCTCGGACCCCTGGTGGGATCGCTCGCCCGGCCCTTCGGAGGCTGGCTCTCGGACCGCATCGGTGGCACGATCGTGACTTTCGGAAACTTCGTCTGCATGGCTGCCGCCACGCTGGGCTTGGTCATGATCCTGCGACTCCACGACCCGAACACCTTCGGACTCTTTGTTGCCACATTCCTCTTCCTCTTCGTCACCACCGGAATCGGCAATGGGTCCACCTACCGGATGATCCCACCCCTTTACCTTGGTGACCGGTTGCGGGCGGCAGCCGGGCGCGGCACCCAAGCCCTGGCCAAGGCCGACCTGGACGGACGTCGCGAAGCGGCAGCCGCGCTGGCGTTCGTCTCCGCAATCGGAGCCTACGGAGGCTTCCTGATCCCGTTTGTGTTCTCGACCTCCTTCAACCCGATCGGAGTGACCTTCAAGACTCCAGCCCTCCAACTCACCTATCAGCTCCACGCGGCCGAGGTTGCCTTCGGGCTCTTCATGGGCTTCTATGTCCTCTGCACCGTCATCACCGGGGTGTTCTACCTCCGAACCGGGCACGAGGCCCTGCCGGCCAAAGTCCAGCTCAAGTCCGATCAGCCATCGATGGTCAGCGTCGAGGTGGCGTGATCATCTTTGTAGGTAACACCAGTTCCTCGACGCCTGTTCTTGTACAGATAACCCAAGGGAAAGCGCGAAGGTTGAGACTAGCGTGAGTTCAGTGAATAGGCGTTTGATCCTGGTCGGAAACGGTATGGGTGGCATCCGTTTCCTGGAGCGCCTATTCGAAGCCGACCCAACCTGGGCGGTAACCGTGTTCGGAGACGAACCCCACCCCGCATACGACCGGGTGGCTCTGAGCAAGGTTCTAGCCGGCAGCGTGGGGGCGGAAACCGTGGTCATCCGCGGCCACGATTGGTATGACGAAAAGGGCATCCGGCTTGAAGCCGGGTGCCCCATCGTCGCCATCAATACCGAGGAGCGCTGGGTCGAGGACGCCTTCGGCAGACAGCATGAATACGACTCACTGGTACTGGCGACCGGATCATTGCCGTTCATGCCACCGATTCCCGGGGCCAACCTGGACGGCGTCCTACCGTTCCGCACTCTGGACGAGGTCGACAACATGATCACCCGAGCCGAGGCCGGGTCGAAGGCGGTCGTGATCGGTGGAGGACTGTTGGGGTTGGAATGCGCCTACGGGCTGACCCGCCGGGGCATGGATGTCACCGTTCTCCACCTCACCGAACACTTGATGGACCGCCAGCTCGACCTCGCCGCGGGCACCCTCCTCCGGGACGAGCTCCAACGGATGGGGATGCGGGTTATGCTCCCGGTTTCCACCAAACGCTTCGAAGGTGACGGTAGGGTCGAGAGAGTAGTCCTCACCGATGGCGAGGTGATTCCCGCCGATCTGGTCGTGATCTGTGCCGGGATCCGGCCCAATATCAGCCTTGCCCGTGACGCAGGCCTGAGCGTGGCCAAGGGAATCGTGGTCGACGACTGTCTACACACCTCCGCACCCCACGTCTATGCCCTCGGCGAATGCATCGAGCACAAAGGTCTTACCTTCGGCCTGGTGGAGCCTGTCTACGACCAGGCCGCCCTCTTGGCCAAGATCATCGGCCACCAGGAGTTGGTCGCGTATGAGCCCAAATTCTCCGCAACCACCCTCAAGGTGGCGGGCCTGGATGTGTTCGCCGGCGGCCGGTCCGTGCCCGAGATCGGCGACCACGAAGTAGTGATCCGGGATGATGCGGGATTCATCTACAAGAAGCTGGTCCTACGCAACGATGTCGTTGTCGGCGCGACGCTACTCGGGGATGTCCGCAGTGCCCCATTGGTCGGCGCGGCCCTCAGCGGCGGCACCATCGTCAAAGACCGGCTTCGATTGTTGGGAATTGGCATCGCTTCGGAATCCAATCCCGCGGCGGAACTGCCGGACTTGGCCGTTGTCTGCGGGTGTAATGGAGTGACCAAGGCCACCATCATGGAGGCCATCCAACGACCGGAGGAGGGCTGCACCAGCCGGGCCTGTGTCGCCAAGTGCACCCGAGCCTCCACCTCCTGCGGCTCCTGCGCCAACATCGTCGATGGTCTGCTTGCCTATGCCGGCCAGACGGCCAGCACCGCCTCCCCCGCCCCGGTCGTCTGCACCTGTGTTCCGGTGGCGCGCGAGGAGCTGAGATGGCGGATTCTGGGCGAGGACATCCGAACCGTCAGCCAAGTCCTGAAGACGGCCGGAGACGGAGTTGGCTGCCACCGGTGCCGGCCTGCGATCAACTACTACCTGGACGCCTGGTGGTGTGGCGACTATCAGGAGCAGCCTGCCAGCCGACACGTTAATGATCGAGTTCACGCCAATGTGCAGAAGGATGGGACCTTCTCGGTGGTGCCTCGGATGCGAGGCGGAATCACGACTCCAGATGATCTCCGCCGGATTGCGGACGTCGCGGATAAGTACAAGGTGGGCATGGTCAAGCTGACAGGTGGCCAACGGATCGACCTGCTCGGGGTCAAGAAGGCCGATCTCCCCTTGATGTGGGCGGACCTTGGCATGATTTCCGGCCACGCTTACACCAAGGCAATTCGGACGGTGAAGTCCTGCGTAGGGACCGAATGGTGCCGTTTCGGGGTTGGCGATTCGACCAGCCTGGCGGTCGCCATGGAAGAGATGCTGGAGGGCCTCTACTGCCCCCACAAGGTCAAGCTGGGAGTGACCGGTTGTCCCCGCAACTGTGCTGAAGTCACCATTAAGGATCTGGGTGTGATGGCCATCGTTGGAGCTTGGGAGATATATGTGGGCGGGGCGGCCGGGATGAGCGTGCGCAAGGCGGACCTCCTGTGCACGGTCGAAACACCAACCCAAGTGCTCGAAGAGGTCGCCATCGCGATCCAGCGCTACCGCGAGGAAGGGATCTACCTAGAAAGGATGTATCACTACGTTCCCCGGGTCGGAATCGACGCCTTCAAAGCATCGACCGTGGAAGCGTCAGAGGTGGTGCGAGCCGGGCTTCTCGATCGTTTCCGGCGCAGCAAGGCCCGCGTATCCGACCCATGGCAGGCCGTCCCCGCCCGAGAGCCCTGGCGATTCGAGCCCGGCCTCACCGCCTAACCTCACGAATCATGTCCATGGCAACACTGCACCGCGCCGGATTATTGTCGTCGTTACACGAGGGTGTCGGCCAGGTGGTTGAGATCGACGGCAAGGAGATCGCACTGTTCCGCACCGGAGACCGAGTTTTCGCGATCGGCGCTCGCTGTCCACACGCTGGTGGCTTCCTGGCCGATGGGATGGTTTGTGGAGATGTGGTGGTATGCCCGCTTCATGTGCGCCGGGTGCACCTCAAGACCGGCGAGGTGGAAGATTGGGAGGTGGGCGTTAAGACCTATTCGGTTGTGGTGAGGGAAGGGGAGATACTCCTCGAGCTATAGCGGTGCCACTTCGGATCCCGGTTTGAGCCAGGTACGGTCCGTCTGCCCCTATTGCGGGGTGGGCTGCGGAGTTCTGGTCAATGTCGTCAGGGGCCGAGTCGCCTCGGTTAAGGGCGATCCTGTCCATCCTGTCAACCGGGGCGGCCTCTGCTCCAAAGGCCGCTACCTCACGGAGACGGTGAGAACCGGAGACCGTTTACAGGAACCGATGCTTCGCCCCGGTCCGGGCCAGCCGCCAGTTCCGGTTGACTGGGATCGTGCAATCGCGGCGGTCGCGGGTGGAATTAAGCGATCGCGCGAGACATACGGCCCGGACTCGGTCGCACTCTACCTTTCCGGCCAGCTTTTAACCGAGGACTACTACGTCGCCAACAAGCTCGGCAAGGGCTTGCTCGGCACGGCAAATGTGGACACCAATTCCCGACTCTGCATGTCATCGACGGTCGCCGCCTACAAACGATCCTTTGGTGCCGATGGACCGCCGGGGTGCTATGAGGACCTTGAGGCAGCCAGCCAGATCTGGTTTTGGGGGAGCAACGCCGCACTCACTCACCCCATCCTCTATGGCCGCATGCTCTCGGCCCGCCAGGGCGGAGGCAGGCGCTGGATCGTTGTCGACCCGAGGCGCACCCCGACCGCGGACGAGGCCGATGACCACCTCTCCATTCGACCGGGGACAGATGTGGCCCTCCTCCAGGCAATGGCCGGGGTGATGCTGAGAGAGGGCCTGGTAAAAGAAGCCGAGGTCGAGCTGACCTGCTCCGGCCTGGCGGAGATGAGCAAAACCGCGCTGGCCATGCCTCCTGAGCGGGCTGCGGAGATCTGCGGGCTCGAGCCGGAACGAATCAAAACCCTGGCTCGGGGGTTCGCCACCTCGAACGCGACCCTCTCCGTCTGGTGCCAAGGCTTTAACCAGTCCAGCGCGGGCACTGACAAGATCAATGCGCTGATCAATCTCCACCTCTTGACCGGCCAAATCGGTCGACGTGGCACTGGCCCCTTCTCGCTCACCGGCCAGGCCAATGCCATGGGCGGTCGGGAGGTCGGTGGCCTGGCTACCGACCTGGCTGCCCACCACAGCCTTGAAAACCCCGAGGACCGGGCCGCGGTGGAGAGTTTCTGGGGACTGGGACCCGTCCCGGCCCAACGCGGATTGACCGCGGTGGAGCTGATCGGAGCAATTGAGGAGAGCAAGGTCCGAGTGCTGTGGGTGGTCGCCACCAACCCGATGGCCTCACTGCCGGACGGCCAGGCGGCCATGGCCGCATTCCAAAAGCTCGACCTGTTGATCGTTCAGGAGCTCTACCACCCAACCGATACCACCCGGATGGCGGACATCCTCCTGCCGGCGGCAGGCTGGGCGGAGAAGACAGGCACCCTGACCAACTCGGAGAGGAGGGTTTCCTTGGCGGAGGCGGCCGTCTCGCCACCGGGGCAGGCACGTCCCGATTGGGAGATCTTTGCCGGAGTAGCTCGTGCCCTGGGAGGTGGTGACCGATTCAACTGGCCCGATTCGGCCGCGGTCTTCGACGAACATGTCGCCCTCACCCGCGGGCGAGATCTGGACATGAGCGGACTCAGTCATTCACTTCTGCGGGAGCTGGGTCCCCAGCAATGGCCCTTCCCGACTGGCGGCTCACCATCGCCCCGCCGTTACGTGGACGGGGTGTACGCCACGCCCGATGGGAAAGCGCGTCTGATTGCGGTCGAGTACCGTCCGCCCGCCGAGCAGCCTGACCAGCTCTACCCTCTTCGGCTGACGACGGGCCGGTTGCGGGATCACTGGCACACCATGACCCGAACCGGGCGAGTGGCGGTCCTGCGCAAGGAAGCGGCCGAGAATACCGTCCATGTCAACCCGGCGGATGCACAAAATGCGGGCGTCGAAGATGGCCAGTTGGCATTGGTCACCTCGCCCCGAGGTCACCTTCGGGCGCGAGTGCATGTCACCGATCGTCAGCTGCCGGGGCTGCTCTTCATGCCCTTCCATCGGGGATCGCTGCTGGAACCATTAGGTTGGACCAACGTTCTCCCCAGCCGCGCCATCGATCCACTTTCCTTTCAGCCGGAGCTCAAGCACACGGTGGCATGGCTCGGGCCCGCACCCACCAAGGTTGCGCTGACCGGTGGATTGCTGGCGGAGGCGATCGTGCGATGGCTCGAAGGCGAGGGGCTCTCCGCCCTCCTGGTCACACCCGAACAATTGGAGATGGCCCCGGAAAGCGTCCAAAAGGTGTCAGTCGGCGGCGCCGCCATGGGCGGGGCTGTGGCCTGGTGGACAGTCGCCTCTGAACCGGGCGATTGCCCGCGTCCTGAGTCTGAGACACGGGCAGTGGTCGATTTGAGGCACGGTCCAGAACCACTCTCGGCAGTCACCGGTTTGCTCTCGGCAGGCTGGACCGTCAGCCGCCTAGGAGATGGCGGACTACCCCCGGAGATTCTCCGACTCCTCCAACCAACACTTCCGGCGATCGATCCCGGTCAGATCGGCGGCGGGCTGGTGGTGGGTGAGCCGCTCCCCCAGCCGGCGGTTGCCGTCCCGCAGAGCCTGCATCTTGAACCGGGGGGTCAGCTGGGCCTGG
>DASZFH010000039.1:0-16535 GCA_035939985.1 Candidatus Dormiibacterota bacterium | reverse complement strand
ACCACAGAAGAGAGGGCGCTAGATTGCGTGCCTGGGCGCCAAGGCGTCGTCGTGGATCGGTGGATCTCGGTTAAGCCTCAGACGGGCCCTCCGCACGGACCTTTTCGACCGCCGCGAAGGCATCGCGCAGGTCCTTGATCCAATCGGCCTGATGTTTGCCGACCAGTCGGACACACCAGGCCAGCGCTTCACTTCGACTTCTGGCCACACCCGCAGCCACCAGCGTGTCGAGCACGCCTCGCTCGGAAATCCTGAGCCGGGTCATGACCGGAACACTGGAGGTGGTGAACAGGGTCGTCTGATCTCCGCAAGCTGCCCCCCACGAAACCCTGCGTCGAAATCGCTGCTGGGCCTCAGACGCGATCTGCATTCGCTCCTCACGAGTCTCTTCCCGGAATCGGTCGATGCGGGCGCCCCGGGCGGCCACCACCGCCTCCGAGCCTGCTTCCAGTAGTTCGACATCGGCCAGGCGACCGAGTACCAGAATCTCCTCCTGATCACCCGTGATCTCTACCGGTTCGACGAACCACGCCGCCGGTAACCTGCCCGCGAACCAGCCCTTGATCGTTTCGGATGCATTGTCATTCATGCATTACATCATTACGCAATTACATACCAATGTCAAGGTGTCCCATTGCGGGGGTCGGTGGCTCACGAAAGTGTCACCCCTGAGGGGTGGACGGACGGCTGCGGAACCACGCGGAGATACCCGGAACCGATCCAAGGACTCCTCCACCCGCGAAAGCGGGGGGAGGGAAGGGAGGGGGGCCAGGCTGGCGCCACTCCGGGCTGGAAAGTTCTCTAAGGCACCACTCCTCGTTGTCGTCACCCTCGATTCGCCCAGCAATGGGGGGCGACCAGAACTCGGATTCCGAGACATACGCTGCTGGGCGAACCCAACGCCCGTACCACCAGCGCGGTTTGTGTTGGAAATCTCCCGTCTCAGTGGTTGGGCGGGGAGGCAGGACTTGCATTCCTACGGGCCCCAATGGAACCTGGTTGGGGGAGCATTTTCAAACGGCTGTCTCGGCCCCGAGGTTTATGGGGAGCCCGACGCCCCCCCTCCCTACCCTCCCCCCACTGCGTGGGTGGAGGAGCCCTTTTGATCGGTCCTCTGCCCAAACTCCCTAACCATGGAATTGCCACCAGCCGCGCCGGAGCCAATTCACCAGCGTCGATGAATTCCTTAGGTGACAAGGTCGCCTGCTGTTGCCATGAAGGAGTCGCTGAGCTAAGACGGGTGTCACATTGCGGGGGTCGGTGGTGCTTAGGTATTGATGACCAGTCAAACTTTGGCAGTGCCCCTGATCAGCCGCGATGGTTACCGACCAGGCGGTCCGTTCGAGCATCTCTTCCTAACCGAATACGCACGAGTGGTGGGCATCGCCTACCGAGTCGTCGCCGATCGCGATGAAGCCGAAGACGTCGCCCAAGAGGTCTTCTGGCGTTTTCACCGGCGATACCCGGACGGGAGAGAAGCGGCGATGGGCTGGCTCCACGCGGCGGCCGTTCACACGGCTCTCAACTCGATCCGCACACGCAAACGGCGGGTGGTCAGGGAATTGACTCATTTCGCCGACCAGGCGCTTACCGGTGCGCAGGGCGGCCCCGACCCGGCGCAGTTGGCCGAGCAAGATGAGAGACGGGAACAGCTTCGGGCCGCCATGGGCAGGATTCCCAAAAAGTCCGCGTGGGTCCTGGCTCTCCGATACGGCGGGCTCAGCTATCAGGAGGTTGCCGACGCCCTTGGGGTGGGTATCGGCCAGGTCGGAACACTATTACGGCGCGCAGAAATAACCCTGCGCAAGGAGGTTCAAAGTGGCACATCTCAGTGACGGCGCCCTGCGCCGAATGCATGATGAGGCGCTTTCAGTAACCGGAGCGGCGCGACGCCATTTCGACGGATGCACGGCCTGCCAGGATCGGTACACGGCGATGGGCGAGGAGGCGGCTCTGACTCAGGGGCTGTTCGAGCTACCGGAGATCAACCTCGATCCTCATCAGGCGCTGGCCAAGCTCCAACCGCGATTGGTAAAGGCCGATTCCCAGAAGAGCTTCCTGGACCCAATCTCGCGGCTCTTGGCCTGGTCGCCAGGGCCTGCCCGACCGGTCGGATTGACCCTGGCAGCGGTGGTGTTGACGGTGGCGGTGGCGGCCTACCCCATGTCTCTGCTCGCCGCCCGGCTCCAGGTTCTGAACCAAGCGACCAGCATCGTGCCAGTCCCTGTTGCGTACTCGGATTTGCAGGATCTGCCCAAGCTCGATACCTTCGGCACATTCCAGGCCACCAAGCCCAGTGGGGCCGAGGCCGCCTCAGCCGCGCAGGCTCTTGCCAAGACGGGCCTCCATGTACCGGTCCCCGCCAACCCACCCGCCGGAGTTGCCCGTTATGCGGTGCTTGATTCCGGCCACGCGGCTTTCACCTTCAACGCCGCTAAGGCTCAGGCATCCGCTGATCTCAGCGGCAAGCCTCTCCCGCCCATGCCAACTGGTATGGATGGGAGCACGGTAACCGTCGCCTATGGCCCCGCGGTCGGGGTCGTCTACGGCGGCTCGATCGCCGGGTTGGCCGGGGTTGCCACCGCCAGTTCGGCAAGCGCGGATCCGACCCAGGCGACCATCGACGCCGCCAAGCAACTCCCTGCGCTTATCCTGTTGGTGGCCAAGGCCCCGACGGTTACATCGACAGGGGTTACCGCCAAGCAACTGGAGAACTATTTGCTCAAGCAGCCGGGACTCTCTTCCGGTCTGGCCAAGGAGATCAAGGCGATCGGAGATCCAACCACGCAGTTGCCAATCCCGGTGCCTGACGACTACGGGACCAGCCAACAGGTGACCGTCCAGGGCGGGCAGGGCCTCTTCATCGGCGATAACACCGGCATCGCCGGGGCAGTGATCTGGATCAAGAATGGATTGATCAATGTGGTCGCGGGCCCGTTCTCCAGCTCAGAAGCGATCGCGGTTGCCAACTCCCTCAGCTAGCCCGCCGGTCGCAAACCCCATCTCCCCGCCCCCCTCGACGGGGGCTGTGGAGGTGGGGACCACCGACGACGCCGAGTCGATTTCCGGAACGGCGATCAGGATGCGGGACCTGACCAAGGCGTTCGGGCATACACAGGCCCTGGCCGGCCTCACCTTGGATGTGCCCAGAGGTGAGATATTCGGTTTCCTCGGGCCCAACGGGGCGGGAAAGACAACCGCGGTCAAGCTCCTCCTGGGACTCCTTCGCCCAACCTCAGGCAAAGCTTGGGTTCTGGGTGCCCCAGCCGGCGATCTCAACGCCCGGCGCCGGATCGGTTACCTGCCCGAGCTTTTCCGCTACCAGAGTTGGCTCCACGCTCACGAGGTCATGGAACTGCACTGCGAACTGGCCCGTATCCCCCGCCGACGCTGGAAGGATGAGATCGAGCTTGCTCTTGCCACCGTCGACCTGGGTGAGCGAGCCAAGGATCGGGTTGGAACCTTCTCCAAGGGGATGCAGCAGAGACTGGGCCTGGGGGTGGCGCTACTCGGTCGGCCCGAGCTGGTGTTCCTTGACGAGCCCACCAGCGCCCTTGACCCGGTCGGGCGGCACGATGTCCGCCAAATCATCCGCGATCTCAAGAAGGGGGGCACCGCGGTCTTCCTGAACTCCCATCTCCTCTCTGAGGTGGAGCAGGTCTGTGATCGAGTTGCCGTCGTCGATCACGGCCACGTCATCACCAGCGGCCGGTTGGAGGATGTCCTCGGGGCCGCCAAGGCGATTCGTATTCACGCGACCGGAGTTAATTCCGAGACCCGAAAATCGCTGGCCCAGTTCGGCAAGGTCGACCGCGAGGGGGACGTAATGACCATCCAAGGCATCGACGAGGCAGCCACTCCCGCACTGATCGCGACCCTGGTCGCGGCAGGGGCCAGCATCTATGCGGTTGAGCCTCGTCACCAGAGTCTTGAGGATCGGTTCCTCGAGCTGCTCTCCGGAGATTGACGGTGGCAGTCTGGACCATCGCCCGTCTGACCTTTCGGGAAACCATCCGCCGTAGGCTGCTGCTGGCGTTAATCGGGATGACTGTCCTGGTCATGTCGCTGACGGCCTTCGGGTTTTACAAACTGGTGACGGTGGGAGACAACGGCAACCCGATGCCGGTCTCAGAGGCGCGCCTGGTGACCTATCCGATCTTGATCCTGGTCGGTTTCATGTTCAGCGGCGTGGTCGCCCTGACCGCCATCATGGCCTCGGCCTTCTCGGTGTCCGGCGACATCGATTCGGGAATCATGCTGGCCATGCTGCCACGACCTCTGCGCCGGGCCGAGATCCTGCTCGGCAAGTGGCTGGGCCTCAGTCTGATCATGATCGCGTATACCTCGGCCACGGCTTTGATTGAGGTTTCGATCGCCCAGGCAATAACCGGATTCCAAACCCCGCATCCGTTCTGGTTGGCCGCATATATGAGCGGCGAGGGAGTGGTGCTGGTTTCATTGGCCCTGCTCTTTTCGACCCGGCTGCCGGGACTGGCGGGCGGCATCGTCGGGGTGGTGCTGTTTCTGATGGCCTGGTTGGGCGGTGTCGTTGGCACCATCGGTCAGGCACTGAACAACAGCGCCGTCAGCCAGATCGGCGACATCAGCCGGGTCATCCTCCCCACCGACGGCCTCTGGCGAGGCGGGGTCTACAGCCTTGAACCAAGCACGGTCATCTCTCAAGGCGTCGGCCGGGGCCTTCAGGGCAACCCATTCTTTGCCCCTTCCCCACCTAACTCCGCCTACCTTCTTTGGGTTGCCATCTGGGTGATCACAATCACATCGCTTGCCGCCTGGAGCCTGTCGCGCCGGCAGATCTGAACGACCCGCGGCAACCGTTGACCCCCGACCGAGGTTAATGGGCCGTTCCGGAGAAATCCCGGCGTGCTACTTTTTTGGACTTGAGTTGGGGGAAGCGCCGAACTGCCGCTCTCGCGGGGATCAGCCTCTTGATGCTGGCTGGCCCGGTGTTGGCCCCACCCCAAGTCACCTCCGCCGCCCCCCCACTGCCTTCGGCACGCCTCGAGTTCGGACTTGGCAATCAACCCAGTGACCTGGGGTGGATGACCTCCAGCGGAATCCCCTGGAAGTACCGGTACCAATATCTCTCGGCCGGGGTCAACACCGGCCATGGCTGGCGGACCTGGAATCAACCCGACGGTCAGTTCGCCACTTACTACATGGACGACAGCGCCAAGAACGGCTACATCCCCATGTTCAGCTACTACCAGCTCCTCCAATCCAACCCATCCGCGGGACCGGACGAGCGCACCCGCGATTACAACAACCTCAACAACCCCGGCACGATGAACGCCTACTTCGACGACTTCAAGACGCTGATGCAGAAGGCGGGCGATTTCAAACAACAGGTCGTGGTTCAGGTTGAGCCCGACCTATGGGGCTACCTGCAGCAGACGGCCAACGGCGGCGGTCCTCAGAGCGTCAGCGCTTCCGTGAGCAGCTCCGGTTACGGGGACGTGGGCGGCTATGCGAATAATGTTCAGGGGTTCGCCCAAGCCCTGATCCACCTGCGCGACACCTATGCCCCCAACGTGGTCCTCGCTGCCCACGCATCGCCCTGGGCGGCATCTTTCGATATCGCCAGCAGCACCGACCCCGGCCTCAACGTCAAGAACCTGGCCGACCAGACCGCCAACTTCCTCGATCAGGCGGCCAGTCCCGCGAGTTGGGACGCGATCACCAACGATCTCGACGACCATGACGCCGGCTGGCAGGAGCAGAACGGAGGCCATCACTGGTGGGACCCAACCAACCAGGTTTACCCCAACTTCGCTCGTTATCTGGCCTGGGTGGCCGAACTGCACGCCGTGACAGGCAAGCCACAAATCGCATGGCAGGTTCCGGTCGGCAACCAATATTTCCTGACCATGAACAACACCTGTGGCCACTACCAGGACAACGTGGCCCAGTATTTCCTAAACCACACCGCCGACCTATTTGGGACGGGTCTGGTAGCGGTGCTGTTCGGTGCCGGTAACTCCTGCCAAACCACCTACTCCGACGCCATGTCGGACGGCATCACCAACAACAACGGCCAGTCGACCACCGACCTGGCCGGCTGGTGCAATTCCTGCAACAACCACGTCTCCACCGTCGCCGATGACGATGGCGGGTATTTGCGGATGGCGGTTGGCCAGTACTACGCCAGTTCAATCTGCACCCCTACCTCAGCATCACCACCTGCCGGGCCAACCGACTATTTCGCGGAAGGGTTCACTGGCACTGGCTTCGACGAACAACTCGCTCTCTTCACACCGGGCCAGGGCGGGACCGCCTACATCGACTTCTACACCGAATCGGGACATTCAACCTGTTCGATCCCGCTCCAGGCCGGGAAGGTCGGGATTGTGGATGTGAATCAGGTCGTGGGCCTCGGGCACGAGGTCTCAGCCCGGGTGACGCTCCCAGCCCCGGGAGTCGCCGAACGGTTGCTGCATTTCCAGTTCGGACAGTGGTACGGCTCAACCGACATCGTGGGCGCGGCCCAGCCCGCCTCAGAGTGGGATTTCGCCGAAGGCTCGACCTTGTCGATTTTTGACGAGTACCTCACCCTCCAAAACCCGACCGCCCAACCCGTCACGGTCGACCTCGACTACTTCACCGATGTCGCCGGACACCCCACCAGAAGCTTGACCCTGGCGGCCAACACCCGGACCACCGTCGAGGTCTTCAGCGGCAACAGTTCACCCGGCCCAATCGCCAACTGCGTACCCAAGGGCAGCGGAGCCTCCTGTGGGGTCGGCCGGGGTATCCCCGGGGTCTCTGTCCAGGTCAAGGCGGAAGGCGGAGGCCAGATCGTTGCCGAGCGTCCCTTCTATGTCAACGGCTTCAGCTTTGGTTCCGGTGCGATCGCAGGCGGTCATGTCGCATTCGGAGCCACCGCGCCGGGGACAACCTGGAATTTTGCCGAAGGCACCACGCTTGCTGGATTCAACGAGTTTCTTTCGATCCAGAACCCCAACCCGGCCCCGGCTACGGTGACCATCCAATACCTCACCGACAGCGGGACCGCACCCGTTAAGACCCTGGTCGTCGGTCCTATGAGCCGGTCAACGGTACAGGTATGGGATTCCGCCGGCTATGGAGCGGGGATGGGGATTGGGGGGGTATCGGCGCACGTGACCTCTGACCAGCCAGTGGTCGTGGAACGGCCGATGTACGTTGTTCACGACTTCGGTGGCGGGACAGTGGCGGGCGCGACCGATGTGGTGGGCTCCCCGAATTTGGCCCAACAGTTCTCGTTTGCTCATGGCTCAACTACAGGTGGCGAATTCGACTATCTGACCGTCCAGGACCCTGGGCCGGCCGATGCGGGTCTGACCATCACCTACTACACGCCGTCTGGCACCAAGACCGTACAGACGGGCGTCGGTCACGGCACCCGCCTCACCATTCATGTTTGGGATGGAGCCGGGACCAGCCAGAACCCGATTGGCATCACGATCAGTTCGACGGTTCCGGTGCTGGTGGAAAAGCCCACCTACTCCGCCAATTCCGTCAGCTACGGAGCGACGGACACTCTGGCCGGAAGTTGATTCGAGATGGCCCGGTAAGCTCATTGGGTACATCCACCTTTGAGTCCCAGGAGGACCCATGCAATCCACAGCACAAGCAAGCTGGCAGGGCACACTGCTAGAAGGATCTGGGTTGGTCGAGAGCGTCGGCAGCGGGGCCTTCACCGGTCTCCCGATTACCTGGAACGCTCGAACCGCCTCGCACGATGGCCGCACCAGTCCTGAGGAGTTGGTCGCCGCCGCCCACGCTTCGTGTTTCGCCATGGCCTTCTCCAACAAGCTCGCCGGGGCCGGCCATCCGGCTGTTTCTCTGGCCGTCTCGGCCACCGTCGACTTTGAAAAGCTGGAAGGCGGGTGGACCATTGTCAAGATCACGCTCGCCGTCGCCGGCAGCGTGCCCGGAATCGACCAGGCCCAGTTCGACGCCCTGGCGGCTGATGCCAAGGCCACCTGCCCCATCTCCCGGGCCCTGAACCCAACCATCGAGGTTGCTCTCACGACCAGCCCCCTGAGCAACGATTAGCCTGGCCTGGCCGCCGATCAGGTGAGCCCCAAGGGGTTCGACGCCAAACTTCGACGCCTGGCTAGTGACCTCGACATCCAGCTCGCTTACCGGGATTTCGATGGTGTCCGGAGAATCGCGGGCCGCGATGCGTTGCTGGCCGCTGTAACGGCGTTGCACGGCCCCATCGAGGGGGAGGCCGGTCTGGATCGCACCCTGGCCCAGGTGGAAGAACACATCTGGAGCCGGGGCCTGGAGCCAGTGGTGGTGGTCGATGAGCGACGCCGAGGTTCGGCTGAACTGCGGCTGCCCGCGGGCATCCTCAAGCCATTGCGGTGCGCCATGACCCCGGAGGATGGGCCGGTCCTCGAATGGACGGTCGCTCCAGCCGACCTTCCCCAAACCTCGGATCTGGCCGTCAATGGCCACGCCTATGTGGCCAGAGCTTTGCCGCTGCCACCCAACCTTCCGTTTGGCTACCACCAACTGCAGGTCACCTGGCCTGGAGGCAGCGCCCGGAGCACAGTTCTCAGCACGCCTGGCCAGGTCTATGCGGCCGGGGGAACCAAACTATGGGGAGCTTTCCTACCAGTTCACGCTCTCCACACAGAACGTACTCTCGGCGGTGGCGATCTCACCGACCTCGAAGCCCTTGCCAGATGGCTTGGTGGTCAAGGTGCCAAACTCACCGCCGCCCTACCGCTGCTCGCCGCCTTCCTCGACAGACCGTTCGACCCCAGCCCCTACGCCCCGGTCAGTCGACTCTTTTGGAACGAGATCTATCTCGACCTGGAGCGAGTGCCGGAGGCGAAAACGTGCCCTGAGGTTCGGAATCGACTGGCGGACCCCCAATTCCGGCGGGAGATGATGGACCTCAGCCAAGCGCCGCTCGCCGACCATCGGCGGATCATGTCAGCCAAGAGCGAAGCCCTGGACCTGATGGCCGCCCATCTAGCCGCAGAAGGTGGCAAGCGTCACGATCAGTGGCAGGCGTGGCTGGCTGCCAACCCAGCCCGCGACGACTATGCGAACTTTCGCGCGACAGTTGAGCGTCAGCCCGATCCCTGGCCTCGCTGGCCAGACCGCCTGCGGGACGGCGATTTGGCCCCCGACGACTTCGACTCCCGCGTCCAGCGCCGCCACAGCTACGCCCAGTGGGTGATGGATGAACAGCTCTCTGAGGTCGCCACCGTCGCGAGGCAGGCTGGCGCGCCGCTTTACCTAGACCTGCCGATCGGTGTACACAGCTTTGGCTATGACACCTGGCGCCACCGCGACGCCTTCGCGCTCAAGGCCCGTGCCGGAGCCCCACCCGACCCGTTTTTTGCTGAGGGTCAGGACTGGACCTTTCACCCCCCCCATCCCCAAGGTATGCGCGAGAACGGCTACAGCTATCTCGTTTCAACCCTTCGAAACCACCTCTCCAAAGTGGGAGCGCTACGCGTCGACCACGTCATGGGCCTCCACCGTCTCTACTGGATCCCAAACGGTATCGCCAAGAGCGATGGCGTCTATGTCCGGTATCGCAGCGAAGAGCTCTACGCCTTGCTCTGCATCGAGTCCCACCGCCACCAGGCCCTGCTGATCGGCGAGAACCTCGGCCTGGTGCCCAATTACGTCCAGCGTGAGATGAAACGCCGCCGCCTGATGGGGATGCATTGCCTGCAGTTCGAATCCGGGCAGATCCCCGGGGGCCCGATCCGGGCGATCCCACACAACACACTTGCCTGCCTCGATACCCACGACACCGCCCCATTCGCCAGCTACTTAGAGGACCTTGGTCCGGCTGGTCGGGAAGTGCTGGCGGAGGCGCTTCGGGCGCGTGGCCTTCTGTGGGGATCTCACCCCTCCCGATGGGAGATCATGAAGGCCTGCCACGACCTGCTCGCCTCCAGCGACGCTCGCACCGTTCTGGTCAACCTGGAGGATCTGTGGATGGAGACCAACCGCCAGAACCAGCCCGGGACAGTTTCGGAATACCCCAATTGGCGACGCCGGGCTCGGCTTAGCCTTGAGGAGATGGGTAGGGACCCTGAAGTCCTGGTCGCGCTCCGATCGATCGACGAGCGGCGAGGTCAGACTGGATAGACCTCTACCTCGCTTGCTTTGAACGAGGCCCAAACGTGCTCCCCCGGCCGGAGGCCAAGAGCAACCACCGAGCCGAGGGTGACTTCGGCGACCACCTTGAGCGGACCTTCGACCTCGACTCTGACGCGATCCCCCAGACCCTCAAGGCTGATGACCACTGCTTGCCAGCAATTGCGGGGGCTACCATCCGGCCGGGCCCGATAGAGCGCCACCGAACGGGGATGGACGAGCACGAACACCTGGCCCTCCCCCGCATCTCCCAGGCTGATGACCGCATCACCTACCGCCGCTTGCATCCCAGAGGCATTCGCCCGCCAGAGGTTGAGGCCCGCCAGGTCGGCCACGTAGCGAGACCGCGGTCGGGCTGTGATTTCCTCCAAGGTGCCCTCCTGAATTATCCGACCACCCTCCAGCACCACCACCCTATCCGCGAGGACAGCGGCCTCCAGCGGATCGTGAGTGACCAGAATCGCGACGCCAGAGAACGTCGCTAAGTGGACGGCCAGTTCCCGCCGGATTTCAAGTTGGGCTGATGCGTCCAGGGACGCCATCGGCTCGTCGAGGAGCAACAGCTCCGGCGAACCCGCGAGTGCCCGAGCCAAGGCCACCCGCTGAGCTTGACCGCCGGAGAGCTGGGCCGGCCTGGCACGGGTCAGATCCTTCAAGCCCAAGCGATCGATCCATCGCACAACCTCCGCCTGGGCACCCTGGTGATGCCGGGCCCGGAGAGGAAAGGCGACGTTATCGACGACCGAAAGGTGGGGAAACAGCAAGCCGTCTTGAAACATGAGGCCCACCGATCGGTCTGACGGCGGGATGAAAACGCCCGCGTCGGGGTCGTCGAGCCTGCGTCCACCGGCTTCGATTCGACCGGACTCGATGGCTTCCAAGCCCGCAAGAGCGCGCAGGAACGTGGTCTTGCCACTACCGTTCGGGCCCAGAACAGCGGTGACCTGGCCCGGCTCAGCCGTCATGTCCATCCGGAGGTCCAGCGAACCGCGACGGAGCCTAAAGTCCGCCCGGAGCGTCACCCGAGCCCTAGCCCTAATCCACCGATCCACGACGGCCGCGAATCTGTGAATCAGGGCTGAGGTACCGATCGCGGAGCCCGACCAAGACGGCCAGCGATATGAGCACCAGAACCAGGCTGAGCATGACCGCGGCCTCGGGCTGCGTTTCAAGCAGCTGAAAGACGGCCAGGGGAACGGTTTGGGTCTGACCCGGGAAGTTACCCGCGAAGGTGATCGTCGCCCCGAATTCCCCCAGCGCTCTCGACCAGCAGAGCAGGGCCCCGGCATAGATCGATGGCGCGATCACGGGCAGGGTCACCAGGCCAAGAATCCGCCGGCGGCTGGCTCCCAAAGTCGCCGCCGCCTCCTCCAGCCGAGGATTCATTGACCGCAGGCCGGCCTCGACGGTGATGACCAGGAAGGGCATTGAGACGAAGGTCTCCGCCAGAATCACCCCCGCTGTCGTGAATGGGAGGCGGAAACCAAACCAACTGAAGAGATACTCCCCAGCCAGGCCATGACGGCCGAACGCATAGAGCAGCGCCACCCCCGCCACTACCGGGGGCAGGACCATTGGGAGAGTGGTCAGGCCTCGGAGGAGATTAACCCCCCGAAAGTCGAGCCGGGCCTGCACCCAGGCCAATGGCAACCCCAGCAGAAGTGCGAGGGCGGTGGCCGCCAGGGAGCAGATCAAGGACAGCTTTAGCGCCTGGAGAGCGTCGGAGGAGGTCAAATCCGAAAGGGCACTTCCCCAGGGAGCCTTGGCCACCAGGCCAAGCAATGGGAGGGCGAGTAACCCGGCTCCAACGATGGCCAGAATGCCGAGAACCGGCGGTGGGGCTACTCCGTTACGCCTTGACAAACCCATACCGTCCGAGCACCTGCTGGGCTGGGCCGGACAAGAGGTAGGCAAGGAAAGCCGCTCCCCCGGCTTGGTTGGGACTGCCCTTGATCGCAACAGCAGGGTAGGTCGCCAGAACATTCTGATTGGGGGGAATTGGCACACCCACCACCTTCGAACCCGCCGCTTGGACGTCAGTGACATAGACCACACCGGCATCCACCTCGGCTGACTCAACCTTGGCCAATACCGACTTGACATCCTGCTCGAGGCTGACGGGAGTGATGTGAAGGTTGGCTTTGGCAAAGACCTGGTTTGCGTAGTCGCCGCAAGGGACGGAGGGTGCGCACACATCGACCAATACGTTCGAGTTTTGGAGGTCTGGGAGCGACTGGATGTGCCTGGGATTGCCGGGGGGCACCGCAATCTCAATGTGGTTACCGGCAAAGGCCTCCGGCTTTCCCATGGCGTACCCCCCGGCCGTCAACTTGGTCATGGTTGGTTGATCGGCGGCGGCAAAAACATCAGCCGACGCTCCCTGGCCAATCTGGGTCACCAGAGTTCCGCTACCGGCGAAATTGAATCGCACGGTAACCCCTGGGTGGGCTTTTTCGAAATCCGAGCCTAACTCACCAAAAGCTGCGGTCAGGCTCGCGGCCGCGAACACCGTGACCGTCCCCGACAGCGCGGGCGGGGGGGTTGGCGAGGGCGAACCGCCAGGGGTGCACGAGGCCGACAGCAGCCCGGCGACCGCAACCGCCAACCGGCTCAGGGTGCTAGGGGATCTCAACGGTCACATTCGTCGATTTGACCGTCGCCACCGCCCGCACCCCGGGCATCAACCCAAGCTCGTCAGCCGCCTCCCGGCTCATGAGAGACACCACCCGGTGTGGTCCGGCCTGAATCTCGACCTGGGCCATGACGCCGTCCTTGGTCACTTTGGTCACTACTCCAGGGAAATGGTTTCGGGCCGACTGGGCGGAAACGGTTGGGGCCGATTGGTCGGGTGCCGATTCGCGCAGGAACCTTGCCAGGGCGACTCCGTCAATCTGCCGGTGGCCACCTTCAACCGAGACCTTGCCCAAGCGCCCCGAATCAGCGAGCCGGCGAGCTGTGTCTGGACTCACCCCAATTATCTCAGCCACATCGCCGATGCGATAGCGATTCATCTTGCATAGGCTAGCAAATGCGGCGAACCTGTGCCAGGTGGGGACGCGCCGCCCGACCTACGGACGAGCCGGTCAGGGGGCGGAGGCGTGCTCCTGCTCTCGGATAGCGACCTGCGGCGAGCGAAGTGGCGTGCCTTCCGCGATCGCACGAGCTAAGCGCGAATACTCCGCACTCAGGTCGGATTGGGGATCGATGAAATTGATCGGAGCGGTAGCGGCGGTAGCGGCTCGTGCCTGAGCATCCCTCCGTGGCAACACCGCGACCACCGAGGAGGCGATCGAGCCGAGGGCGGCACTGACATCGACGGGACTCTGGTCGTCGACTCGATTGAGCACCAGACCAATCCGTTCAGCCGGCACGTCGCAGCGGGTCAGAATGGCCTCACAGATGCCTGCGCCCTGGACTGAGCCGGGCGCGAGGTCCGTCACTAGCAGGATCTGGTCGGCCATGTCAATCGCCCGCATCAATGTCTCGCTGAGGTGGGTGCTGCCATCCACCACTATGTGATCGAAATGGGGCCTGATGGCCGCCAGGAGAGCGGACACCTGGGCCCCGGTGATTCGAATCGCCTGGTCTGGGGTGGAGGGCGCGCAGACCACCCCGATCCCGTGGTATTCGGCCATCATGGTCTCCACTGCGGTGGCGGCGATCTCCCCCTGATCGGCGACCAGATCGCAGATGTCGCTGATGCTACGCAGTGGGCTGAGACCAAGCATCGTAGCCACATCCCCGAACTGGAGATCCAGATCTACCAGAGCCACCCGCCCCGAGGCAAGGACGTCGAACGAGTTGGCCAGGGCGATGGCGGTGGTGGTCTTCCCCACCCCACCCTTGGCTCCCAGCACAACCGTCAGCGTCGCCGGGTGGCCCGGGACGATCGCGCTTTCCCCAGCGCGACTGTCCACTTGGGCCACGGCGACGGCCGAGGCGGCTTTGGTCAACCTCAGGCCAGAGAGGAGTTGGTCTCGATTGAAGGGGCGCTCCAGGTATGCCGCCCCGGCTGCCTCGGCCGTTTGACGGAACTCATCGATGGCGGCGGAGACCACCAGAATCGGAACTCCAGGCAGCTCGGCGAGGAGGCGTGAGATGACTTCCAAGGCAGCCGGCTCGCCCAAGCAAACCAGAACCACCTTGACTCCGGCGGTGCGGGCGGCATTGATAGCCCAGCCTGAACTCCCAACCACACCGGCCACTGCCAGATCGGGAGCGGCGTCGATCAGTGACGCGAGCAGCGTGGTCTCATCGTCAGCGACGATCAGGACGGGGGTTACTTCGGCTGGTCCCGGAATTGCGCTCTCCACTCGCCTCCATCCTGGCCACGAGTCGAGACTCGGTGCGGTCGCAAACCAGGCAGGTCGCAATCACCCAACCGGCAAACTCCCCCCGGCGGGCGTCACCCCACCGTCGGCGCTGTGCCTAAACCGTCGGCTTTACCCCCTGTAAGCTGCGGCGAACCTACCCGCGACCTGGACGTAACCGGCGGTACTGGGATGGAACCCGTCCGCGCTGACCCACTGGGGATGGAGGTCAGGCACCTCGCCATCGGCATGGAGGTCCACAAGGATCGCGCCTTCAGTTGAGGTTACTGAGGCTATCGCAGCGTTGTAAGCCGCGACTTCAGAATTCACCACGTCCGGACCCGGGAGCGACGCCACCTGAGAACACCCGGCGGCCCCCGCGCCCCCCCGACATGCGAGATAGAGCGGTAGCCGGTCCAAATACGGTGTGTTAGCCACCAGGACCTTGGCCGCCCCACCCTGGCGGAGGGCATGGACAAGGGTTTGGAGCTCGGTTTGATAGTCAGCCACCGAAACCTGAGCGATCAGGTCGTTGACGTTAAGCCAAATCGTGACCACCGTGGGGTGAACCGCCAGAGCTCCAGGCAGCTCGTCGGTGATGGCGCCGGCGGTCCGTTCACCCGAAATCCCGAAGTTGTGATATTCGGTCCCCATCGGCAGGGCCATCCCCAGGAAGACCGCCGGCCACGCATCCTGGGGTGGCTGAGCTGACCCCACACCAACGGTCTCGCTGGCCCCAATGGCGGCGTAGACGAGCGGATGGGCGGTGGCATTGGGTGTAGCAGTCGGGCTGGGAGTCGGGGTCGGCTCTGAGGAGGTTGGGGTCGTTGAGGCCGAAGGTGCTGGGTGAAGTATGGGGGGCGTGGGCGAGGCCACACTGCCCCCGCAGGCCACAGTTGCTACGACCACCAGGATCACTACGGCTTTTCTCAGCTTTGATCGTTGGGATTTCGTCATACGAATCGTTCTAAGCTGTCCAGCTCAAACCCCTCCACCTCCACCAGCTTCGATCGGCTTCTGAGTCCTGATCGCAGCGTGACCTTGGATAGAGGCAGGCCCAATGCATCCGCGACCGCCTCGATCACCGCGGCGTTGGCGGCCCCATCGACGGGACGAGCCCGGACCCAGACCTGGAGCACTTGCCCATCCCATTGCAGGCGCTCCTTGGAGGCACCAGTGTGGACTCGCAGTTGGACCTTCATGGCGCCGTTCGTCGCATCACAACGACAATACGTTTGAATGGGCAGGACCAGAACCGAGGATCTTCATGGCTACGACCGGCTGACGGCGGTGGACCTGGCGCTGGTCCGGGTGCGTGAGGCCTACCTCAACGGCTACGCCGAGATCGAGTTGATCCACGGCTCCGCCAACGTCACCGCGCCCCCGGCCGGCAAGCGCGGCGGGATAAAGTGGGAATTGCGCCAGATGCTGGAGGAAGGTTCGTTCGATGGCTACTGCGAGCGCGACCTGTGCTGGGAGAGGGCCGGGTCGCTCCAGTTGAGGCTCAAGCCCAATGGCCGGCCCCGCCCCGAATCGTGGTCCCCCGCGCCACCCAAGACCCACCGATGATGAATGGGCAACGCCGGGTTGAAAGCAACGCACGTCTGACTGCTCAATTGGGCATGCTCCTCTTGATCCTGCTGGCAGTCGAGGGGTTCACGATCCTGGGGATCCAGCGCATGCTCCCCCTGCATATCTTCGTGGGGTTCCTGGTGGTGCCGCCGCTGCTCCTCAAGATGGGCTCCACCACCTATCGCTTCGTGCGTTACTACACCCGAGACGCTGACTTCCGTGCCGCCGGCCCACCCGCGTGGGCTCATCGGTTACTTGGACCGGTTCTGATCTTTCTCACCATGGTCTTGATGGTGACCGGAATTGGACTGTGGCTGATTGGGTACGACCCGCTCTGGGTCCTGGCTCATAAGGCCAGCTTTGTGGCCTGGTTCGGCCTCATGACCATTCACGTGTTGGGCCACCTCAATCGGGCTCAATCGTTGGCCTGGGTGGATTGGCGTCACCCACTGACAGCCGGCCGCCTCACTCCGCGCAACGTAATGGTTGCCAGCTTCATCTTGGGGTTGGCCCTAGGTG
>DASZFH010000038.1:0-7261 GCA_035939985.1 Candidatus Dormiibacterota bacterium | reverse complement strand
TATTTCCGGCTCCTGGACGAACATCTCGCCAGCTGTCAGACCTATGTCGCCCGCGTTGCCGGTAAGCCCTGTGCCGCGGCTGTGGTGGCGAGATTTGGCGGCCGCGCCTATTACCTCTACGCGGGTTCGACCGGCGAACATCGCGACGCCAACCCTGCTTACGCGGCCTTATGGGCGGGAATCAAGGCCGCAGCCCAAGCGGGCTGCCGAGATTTCGACCTCTGGGGCGTTGCCCCTTCTGACCAGCCCAATCATCCCTGGGCCGGCTTATCCGTTTTCAAGCGTGGGTTCGGCGCCGACGAGGTCGAGTACGTGGGGTGCTGGGAGATCATCTTCGATCCCTCTGGGGCTCGGGTGCTCTCTACCCTTGAGGCTACCCGCCGCCTCGCCCGCCGCCTTCGATAGCTGTCCGCGGCCATCCCCGAATCAGATGACGCCGAATTAACGGTGAAGAATAGTTAACAAACGTCGATATCTGCGCTAGCGTTCGGTTCCAAGTGAAGAACGGTTCAAACGGACACACCTTGCTGGAACGCGCAGTGACGATTCTGGTCGTTGATCCAGATGCCGCCGTTCGCAAGGAGGTTCGCCAGGCCTGCGAGCAGGACGGTTACGAAGTTACGGAAGCTGACACGGGAGCGGCTGGCTTACGTGAATTCGAACGCGCCCCCGCCAGCTTGGTGATTCTGGATCTGACCCTGCCCGACATGTCGGGCTTCGATGTCTGTCGCGATTTGCGCAGGCTTGATGCCGGGGCCTCCCTGGTCGTGGTGAGCAGTCGTGCTGACGAGATCGATGTGGTGGTGGCGCTCGAAATCGGTGCTGACGACTACATGATCAAGCCCCTTCGTCTGCGGGAACTGATGGCTCGGGTTGCGGTCCATCTTCGCCGCTCTCGCCACGGAGTCGCCGAAAAAGAACAGGGGCGGCTGGAATTCAAGGATCTCATGATCGATGTCAACGAGAGGCGCGTCTTCAAGGATGGAACCGCGGTCGAGTTGACCCATACCGAATTCGATCTCCTCACCTTTTTGGCCCAGAACGCCGGCAAGGTGCTGAGTCGGGAAAAGATTCTTAACCTGGTCTGGAACTATGACTACCCGATCGAAACCAGGGTGATCGACGTGCACATCCGCAATCTCCGCCGTAAGATCGAAAATCAATCCAGCCGGCCTTACTACATCCTGGCCGTACCCGGAATCGGCTACCGCTTCACCAACGCCCGACCGGACATGTGAGCACGGCAGCCGTCCGGGGTTTGCGGACAGGCTGCGGTCCGTGGGACCGATAATCGGACCCTATGGATCGGATCTTGCTGGAGGGAATGGCCTTCTTCGGGCGTCACGGGGTCTTCCCGGCAGAGCGGGAGCTCGGGGCCCGCTTCGTAGTTGATGTCGAGATCGACACTGACCTGACCACGGCCGCCCAGACCGACCAGCTTGGGGACACGGTCGATTACGCCCACGTTCACGCCCTGGTCAAACAAATTCTGGAAGGCCCACCCTGCAACCTGCTGGAAGCCGTTGCGGAACGGATCGCGATCCAAGTCCTGAGTCTCTCCGGAGTCGACCAGGTTAAGGTCAGGATCCAAAAACGGCCCCCATTGGACGGGGAATTCCGAGCTTTCGGAATTGAGATCACACGAGGCCGCAAGCGTTGATCGCGTACTTCGATTGCTTCTCGGGTATCTCGGGTGACATGACCCTTGGGGCGCTGGTGGACGCGGGTGCGTCTGTCGATGAACTGGTGGCGGTGGTTGCCGCTCTGGGCCTCCAATCTGAAGTCGACATCGAAATCCGCCATGAACAGCGAGGTCACCTGGGCGGCACCCGGGTCCTGATCCAGGTCAGGGAGGGCCGGGCCAGAACCTTGCCTCAATTGATCGATCTGGTCAAGGGGGCGGAGTTGCCCGATTCCGTCGCCAGCTCGTCCATTCGGGCCCTGAGCGCGATCGGTAAGGCCGAGTCCGCGATTCATGGAGTCGCGCCCGCCGACGTCCATCTCCACGAATTGAGCGGCTGCGACACGATCGTCGATCTGGTTGGGGCGTTCAGTCTGATGCACAGTCTGGGAGTTACCTCGGTGCACGCCTCGCCGCTGCCCGCCCCGCGCGGTTGGCATGGTGATCTCCCTCTTCCCGCCCCAGCGGCACTTCGCTTGATGGCGCTGGCCGGGGCCGCCGTGGAGCCGGCAACCGGTGATCTGGAATTGGTAACCCCCACCGGGGCTGCCTTCCTGCTTGCCGCGGATGCGGTCTTCACTCGACCGACGCTCAAATTAGAACGTGTCGGCTACGGCATCGGCAGCCGGAACCAGCCCGGCAACGCCCTCGCGGTCTGGCTGGGCAGCGACCTGGCCCAGCCTGTCGGCTCGGATGTCACAGTCCTCGAAACCAACCTCGACGACATGGCCCCCACCATGCTGGCCGCCCTCTGCGAAGACCTGATGAAAGCCGGTGCTCTCGACGTCAGCGTGGTGGCGGCGCTCATGAAAAAAGGTCGCCCCGGCCACACTCTGACCATCCTGGCCGAGCCAGACGATGCCGACCGTCTGGGCCGACTGCTGCTGCTTTCCAGCTCCACCCTCGGGGTGAGGGTCAGCCATCGGGTCCGAATGGTGGCCGGGCGCCGGTTTATCACAGTTCAGACCCCGTGGGGTGGGGCCTCTGTCAAGCTGAAGGAGATGGACGGTCAGGTGGTTGATCTCGCGGCGGAATACGAAGATTGCCGTCGGCTGGCCATCGAGCACGGGGTCGGTCTAAAGAAGGTGATCAGAGTCGTGGAGGAAATTGGGTGGAGGCAGGTCAACGAGTCGTGAGCGCAATTTTGATCGACGGCAAAGCGGTCGCGGCCGCGGTCCTGGATGACGTTCGAGCCCAGGTCGCCGAACGTACGGCCCAGGGACGATCGCAGCCACGGCTGGCCGCGGTTTTGGTCGGCAACGATCCCGCCTCGGAGTATTACGTTCGCGCCAAGCGCCGCGACGCTGAGGAGGTGGGCATCGCCGCGTCCGATCATCGTCTCCCGGTGACGGCCACCACCGAAGAGGTCCTGGCCCTGATCAATGGGCTCAACCAGGATGCTTCCGTCAGCGGCATTTTGGTCCAATTACCAATGCCGCCTCAAATCGATGAAGCCCGGGTAATCGCCCAGATCGACCCCGCGCGAGATGCGGACGGAATCCACCCGTTGAGCCAAGGCAACCTGCTGCTGGGCTGGCCGGGAGTCGTTCCCTGTACCCCGGCAGGGGTGATCGAACTCTTGGATAGAAGCCAGATCCCCGTCGCAGGCGCGAACGTGGTCGTGGTCGGACGAAGCAACATCGTCGGCAAGCCAACGGCAATCCTTTTGACTGCGCGCCATGCCACCGTGACCATCTGCCACAGTCGAACCCGGGACCTGGCCGCGTTCTGCCGGGCGGCCGACATCCTGGTGGTGGCGATTGGCAAGGCTGGGTTCATTACCGCCGACATGGTCAAGCCGGGGTCTGCCGTCATCGATGTCGGCATCAACCGGGTAGACGGCAAGCTGGTTGGCGATGTGGACCCAGAAGTGGCGGAAGTGGCGGGCTGGCTGACCCCCGTGCCGGGCGGGGTCGGGCCGATGACTCGGGCCATGCTGGTGCGCAATACTCTCCTGGTGGAGCGAGCCCGCAACGGCTAAGGGGGTCGCGGAGAACGTCACCGAGCCCTTGACTTTCGAAGCCGCGGTGGCCTGGATTGGCGACCAGGGTAGGTTCGGAATCAAGTTGGGGCTGGACCGGATGAACGCACTTATGGATGCGCTCGGACATCCGGAAAGGGGACTTCGGGGAGCTTTGATTGCGGGCACCAACGGGAAAGGGTCGACGGCGGCGGTGCTTGCCTCGATCCTGCAAGCGGATGGTATGTGTACCGGCCTGATGCCCAGCCCTCATCTTCACTCCTACACCGAACGGATACAGACCAATCTGCGGCCAGTCACCGAGGCCGAGTTCGCGCAGGCGGTCAAGCGCATGCAGCCTGTTCTAGCCGGCATGCCTCCTGATCTTGGCACTCCGACCGAATTTGAGATCTTGATCGGGGTTGCCTTCGACTTTCTGGGGAGAAGAGTCGACCGGCTGGTGTGCGAAGTTGGGATGGGCGGGCGGCTGGATGCCACCAACGTCCTTGACCTGGGCTTGGCGGTGGTCACCAATGTCAGCCTTGATCACCAGCAATACCTGGGATCGTCAGTGGAAGCAATCGCTGCCGAGAAGGCGGGGATCATAAAGCGGGGCAATCACGTTCTGACCGGCTGCGATGCTCCCGCTCTGGCGGTGGTCGAGCAAGCGGCCGCGAAAGCCAGGGCCGAACTTTGGCGATTGGGAAACGAGATCGAGTTCGAGGGCGTCTCCCGGGCCTGGGACGGGTCAACCCTGGCGGTCAGAGGCCCTGGATTTGAATATCACGATCTCAGACTTCCCCTGGTAGGGCCATTTCAGGTGGAAAACGCTGCCCTGGCAGTAGCGGCTGCCCACGTGCTGGGGGCGTCGCCCGAGTCGGTCGCCCGCGGCATCGCTGACGTGCGTTGGCCGGCTCGGGTCGAGGTCGTCTCCTCGGCTCCCCGAGTGGTGATCGACGGAGCCCACAATCCGGCAGCCATTAAACGGCTGGTCGAAGCCATCCAGCCACTTCGTGGTGGCGAACCATTGGCGATTGTCTTCGGGGTTATGGAAGACCACAATCCCACCGCCCAGCTCGACGAGCTTCGGCAGTTAGAGCCACAGACCCTGATCACAACATCGGCTAACTCGCCGCGGGCCGCGGACCCGGTTCAGCTTGCCGATTTATGGGGTTCGGGAGCCTTGGTTGTCCCGATTCCCGCCGAGGCACTCCTGGCTGCCAAAGCTCAAGTCGGTCCGAGCGGCATGGTGCTGGTCTGCGGCTCTCTCTACCTGGCTGGGGAGATCTATCCCTGATCAAGGAGGCCAAAATCCAAGAACACAAGATCAGCGCCCTGGGAGACGCTGCGTTGCTGGTGGAACTGGGATGCAGGATTGATACTGCCCTGAATTCCAGATGCCAAGCTTTAGCCGCCGCACTGGCTCGGCGCCGCGATGTCGATGAGGCGGTGGCCGGATACGCGAGCGTGACAGTCCACTACCGGCCGGACAAAGTCTCATTCGAGACCCTTTCCAAGGCGGTGATCGCGCAGGTGAGGGTCAAGCCAAAGGCCGGCCCAAGCGGTCGATTACATCGCATTCCGGTGGTCTACGATGGTCCGGACCTGGTCGAAGCCGCAGCGCGATTGGAGCTTTCGGTCGAATCTCTTGTCGAGCTCCACACCACCCCGATTTATCGAGTCTTTATGGTCGGGTTTGTACCGGGATGGGCATATTTAGGGCCGCTCTCGCCGCAGATCCGGCTCCCCCGCCTCCAGCGCCCACGGACCGTGGTGCCGGCTGGGTCGGTGGCGATCGCTGGGGCTCAAACAGGCATCTATCCTCTTGAATCTCCAGGCGGCTGGCATCTAATCGGTCGGACTTCGGTGCGCCCATTCCTCCCCGATTCCGATCCGCCGCTTCTGTTTCATCCGGGCGATCGGGTCAAGTTCTTCGCCCAGCCGTGAGCGCGGGCCTGGCGGTTGTACGACCGGGATCGCTTACGACCATCCAGGATTTGGGTCGCCCGAAGTTGCGGGCAGCCGGGATCTCTCCGGGGGGCGCGGAAGACACTTTCGCACATGCCGCCGCCAACCTGTTGGTCGGGAACCCCCGCTCCGCTCCGACTTTGGAATGCACCATCAATGGCCCGGCCCTGATGGCTTTGCGGCCACTGGTGATTGCGGTCACCGGCGCTGACATGGGCCTCAGTATCAATGGGCACCTGACCCCCGGCTGGACGAGCACATTTGTCGCGGCTGGGGAACTGATCAGTCTTGAAGGCCGGACCTGGGGAGCGCGAGCCTATCTGGCGGTGGCGGGCGGATTCACTGGCGAAAAATGGTTGGGTTCAATGTCCACCCATCTTTTGGCCGGGCGAGGGGGCCATCACGGTCGTGCCCTACGCACTGGGGACGAGCTGGAGGTCGCCTCACACCTTGGACCGTCACCGGCGATTGATCGAACCCTCGGTGAGGCCGCCCGCCCGGACTACGCGTCCCCCAACGTGGGCGCCCTGGCAGGCCCCCACATGACGTCCAGGACCATCTTTGAATCCAGGTACCGGGTGTCTGCCCTCAGCGATCGCATGGGTGCCCGCCTGGAGGGCCCTCCGCTTCCCAGCTCTGGTGGCGAACTGCTCTCTTTTCCCCTCGCGGCAGGTTGTGTCCAAGCGCCCAAAGGCGGTGAGCCGATCCTGCTCTTAGCCGACCATCCAACTTGCGGCGGCTATCCGGTGATTGCCACGGTGGCGACTGCTTGTATGCCGCGTGCCGCTCAGCTCGCCCCCGGTGACGAGATCGGATTCGAAGAAATCGATCATCTCCAAGCTCGAGCCTTAGCCCACCGCCTTGAGGCAGCCCTTCTTTGCCTGGCTTAGCGGCTTGTGAAGGGTTAAGCACGAAGCCACGAAGATCCACGACGACGCACGAAGGAGTGGGATCGGGATTTAGGGTAACCAAACCGAAGTGCTGACAGAGACCGGTCAAATCCAGGTCCAGACGGCGATAAGGGGGCCCAGCTTCCCGAAATGATGCTGCCTGGCTCGAACTGCCGATCGATCCTCAGTCTGGCACCATTCAGCCCCAACTCATCCTCTCCTCCGCGGGTCGGAATCCCCGCTGACTTAGGGTTTCTCGAGATGTCGACACGGGCCACGCCTACCCCATTCAGCCATCTTCTTAGTGCGTCTTAGTGTCCGCCGTGACTTCGTGCTTAACCCTTCAGACAGGTCCAGGGATCCCGACAAAGCCAACCTTGCGATCATCCGACGGTGCCGCCCGTCTTACCCGGACGGAATTGGGATCGGGTTTGTCTGTCCGCGGCGTGTCCGGGGGCGGGGGTTTAGGGTTTTGGAAGCGGACCAATTTTGAATGGGAGTCGATCACAAATCATGAGCGGAATCATCCGGGTAACACCGGAACAACTGCAGGCGGTCTCTGGCCAGCTGAACGCTGGAGCGGGCAATATCGATGGAGCTCTGCGGCAGCTCGGCAGCAGTGTTGAGCCATTGGGAGGCGACTGGGCGGGTGTCGCCCAGGCACGTTTCCAGGAATTGTGGGGGCAGTGGCAGCGCGATGCGCTTGGTCTACACGATTCGTTGACTGAAATCAGTCGCCTGATGGCCCAGGCCGCAGCCAAC
>DASZFH010000037.1:0-2658 GCA_035939985.1 Candidatus Dormiibacterota bacterium | reverse complement strand
CTCTGGTGACTGATCAGCTCGCGAACGCCCTTTTCTCCCAGCTCGAGCATGGCATCAAGTTCTGAGCGGGAGTAAGGCTCCCTTTCAGCTGTGGCCTGCAACTCGATCAGGGACCCACCTTCGGTCATCACGCAGTTGAGGTCTGTGCCGGCCTTGAAATCCTCCGCATAATCGAGGTCAAGGCAGGGTTCTCCATTCACGATCCCACAGCTGACAGCCGCGACGTGATGAATAATCGGAATCTCGGCAAACATGCGGGCATCCTTCATTCGCGCCAGGGCCTGATAAAGGGCCACAAACGCTCCGGTGATGGACGCCGTGCGCGTGCCTCCATCAGCCTGCAGGACATCGCAGTCCAAAGTTATGGTGTGCTCCCCCAACTTGCGCATATCCACAGCAGCTCGTAGAGATCGACCGATCAGCCGCTGAATTTCGTGAGTTCGACCCCCGATGCGGCCGCTGGTGGCCTCCCGTTGACCGCGATCATGGGTCGCTCGCGGCAGCATCGAATATTCCGCTGTAACCCAGCCCTGACCGGTACCGCGACGGTGCTGGGGTAGTCGGTCCTCAACGCTGGCGGTCACGTTGACCCTGGTCCGCCCCATCTCGATGATGCAGGAGCCCTCTGCATGGACATTGACTCCGAGCTCTATCCGTACTCCGCGCAACTGGTCGGGCCGCCGGCCATCGTGCCTGACCCGAATTTGCGGATCACTCATCGTCCGGTCATCTTCAATAACAAGGTGGTGACCTCCCAAAAAATCATTAGTGGTATGAACATCAGAAATGGCGTGAATGGATCCGTACCGGGGGTTAGGAGTTGGGCTGCGATCGCCATCCCGATCAGCCAGTACATGCGGTGCTTGTAGAGCCAGCCTGAGCTGATGATACGGAGGCGGCCAAGGACGTAGAGCACCACCGGAAGCTCAAAAATGAGTCCGTAACCAACCATCACGGCCAGCAAGAATCCCAGAAACTGGTCGCCGATCGGGAAATAACTCAGGTCCGACCCAGCGAAACTCTTGAGCACATTCATGATCAACGGAACCGACCAGAGCGCAAAGCCGGCACCGAACAAGAAGAAGAACAACGTGGCGACGATCAGCGGCCCGATCAACCTCCGCTCATTCAAATGGAGGCCAGGACTGACGAACCACCATGCCTGCCAGATGATGACCGGCAGGGAGAGGAAAATCCCGGCAAAGATCGCGACCTCCAGCCCGAGCATGACACCCCCAGTGGGGCCGGTGTAATAGGCAAGGTGAATGTCGGCGCGGCTGAGCAGGTAATGGAGAATCTGGTTTCTCACCACAAAACCAACCGCCGTCCCGATTAACCAGGCGATCCCCGAAATAATCAACGCCCGACGTAGCGCTTCAAGATGCTCAAGGATCGTCATTTGGGACCCGTCCTCGCCTGGAGCCAAACCACCACCACGGCCCGCGCCCCGGAGGAGCGCCTTCCCGAGGGCCACGCTAGGGCCTACGGTGTTTGGTCGTGAGGAACTTCCGGAGCCGCGGCGGGTGCGGACGCCGCTGGTGGCGCCACAGGCGCCTCGGGAGCACTCGCGGCATTGGAGATTTCCTTACCCGCGTCGCTCATCGCCCGTCTGAATTCACTGATGGCCTTGCCCATGCCCGCGCCAAAGTCGGGCAGCTTACCCGGCCCGAAGATGATCAGGACCACAACCAAGACGGCAACGATGAAAAGGGGATGAACTCCCAGTGTTGGCATGAATTACCTCAGAGCGGATTATAGGGCGGCCCAGCCGGGATGAGGCTAGGCGCTGGGAACAGGAGAAGGCGTGTAGGTGGTGGTGGGCGTAGAAGTATCAGTTGGACTCGGTGACGACGTATCAGACGGTGCCGGCGAGGGCTGGGGAGCGATCGAGATCTCTATATCCAAGATTCGATCAGAGGTGGTGAGACTCCCGATCAGGGTGGTGGAGCCGGCCTCCACCGAGGCAAAAAAGTTATATGGGGTGTTTCCAGGGCCAGACCCGGGCCAGGCCGCTGTCGTGATGAAGAACTGGCTCCCGCTGATCCCCTTGCCGGGAATGTCGGCCATGCCGACAGAACCGCTTGGCCAGTCATAGCTCACTTCTTCGTCGGGCAAGGTATAGCCAGGCCCCCCGAACCCATCCGCCCGGGGGTCTCCGTTCATGATCTCCCACGAGTTCTTCTCCCAGAAGGGAAGACCGTTGAAGTAGCCACTTTGGGCCAGAACGATGAAATTGCTGACTGTGATCGGGGCAGCGCTCGGTTGAAGGTCGATCTTGACCTGCCCCGCGGTCGTGTTAATCGTGGCCACATAGACCTGGTTGATATCAACACAATTGCCGGGCCGGGCAGCATATAGCCGAGGCGCCAACTGCCGAGCGGGATGACATTTCGCCAATGGCGCGGGCAGCGGACCGACGTTACCCGCAGCCTTTCCAAGCCCCAGACCAGCAACGATCAGAACCGCCACCACACCCAGAACGACAAACAGCCGCCAAATCTCGCGGCCGGGTTTGGATGGAGGGCCTGGAAGCCCGGTATCGGTGCTCTCAGACAACGTTTCTGATCTCAGACTTCCTTTTTTGATGAGTAGGCTTCGCCAATCGCTTGCACGAGCGCTGCGCTTGTGTACTGGCGAGGGATTATATCGGTCGTCAGC
>DASZFH010000036.1:0-9241 GCA_035939985.1 Candidatus Dormiibacterota bacterium | reverse complement strand
GGTCAAGCATCCCGCCGGCCGCAACCGCCACCTCGTGGAGAACCCGGAATCTCTCGGCCTGAGCCCGCGACGTTTCAATCAACTTCGCGGCGTGCATCGAGGGGGCGATCTGAGCCGCGATCAAGCGCAGCAGTTCCCGATCACGCCGGCTCGGCGTCCACGCCCGCGCCCTGGAGCCCAGCGTGAGCACTCCGATCGCCTTCCCTTCGAGCGTCAGCGGGACCGAGATAAGTCCACCGTGGGCGGCGGAGGCGGCCTTCCGGCCGTTGGTGCCGAGGTCCTCGACTGTGAGCAACTCTCCCTGGGCAAAGCAGCTTCGCGCCAACTCATCCGCTCCAACGCCGCGCGAGCGGACCTCGCCGGCATTGCCGGAGCGAGCAACCACCCGCAACGATTGTCGATTACTGTCCCACCAGTGCACCAAGGAATAGTCGGCTCCCACCAGGGAGCGAACTCGCTCGGCGGCGGAATGGGCAAATTCCGCCAGCTGGGTGGCGGTCTGGCTGATCCCGGCCAGCTCCCCCAACACGGCCAGCCATGACTCCTCCAGCCCCATTGCTGGGGCCGAGTCGGTTTCGGTCGGCAGGAGTCGAACCTTCATCTATAGCTATGCCCCGGGGGCGGCGTTTGCCGCGAACATTGGGACAACAGTCTTGTCCACGGCCCTCCCCGCCGGAAGCATAAACCCAGATCAGGGCGCTCAAGCCGGACAATCCCGATTTGACGGTGGCTCGGCCAAGCCGGCTACGCCGGCTAAGCCAGCTGTCGGTCTACCTCAGCCAGTAGGGTACGGATCTCCAAGGGTTTGGTGAGATAGCCATCGGCCCCGGCGTCAATCACGGTCTCGCGCACATCGCCCATGGCATCCGCACTGACCACCACGACTTTGAGCGAGCGCAGCGGCTCATCGACGCGCAACTGTCGCAGGACCTGCA
This sequence comes from Candidatus Dormiibacterota bacterium, assembly GCA_035939985.1. Taxonomy (GTDB): domain Bacteria; phylum Chloroflexota; class Dormibacteria; order Dormibacterales; family Dormibacteraceae; genus DASZFH01. The sequence goes on along the minus strand of DASZFH010000036.1, from coordinate 8,306 downwards.
ATCCGTCAAGTTTGGGCATGTGGAGGTCGAGCAACATGAGATCACACGGCTGACCATGGGCCTGACTGACGGCGTCGACGCCGTCCTTCGCCCAGCGCACGGAGTGACCATCAGACTCCAGAATGTCGCGGATCAACTCGAAATTAAGCGGATTGTCCTCGGCAACCAATATGTCGGCCATCGACTATCGCTCCCTCCTCTCAGAGGGACCGCGTCTATGGGTTCGGACTGTTTCACGGCTCGATTGCGTACCCACCTCAAATCCCCGCCACCATGTTAACCGGATCGGGTCCATCAAAAGGGGGGGGCCTTCAATCTGTGGCGCCACCAATCCATAGCGCTCGGCCACCAAACTGGCGACTGATGGATCGGCGATCTTGAACAGACCACGCGAACACACACCCACCATGCGGGTGGCTCGGATACTGTGGTGGGACTCCACCACCATGGCGCCGACGCCGCCTTGGCTGGGCCATTCTCTGGTCGCTGGAACAGCAACCAACCGGCCCCCCGAGACTGACCACCAGGCCGGCGCCAAATCGACCCCGCGCTCCGCACGCCAGCAGACATAGGCAAGGGGGATTTTGGAAAGCGCTCGGGCTACGTCGGGTGGGCCTTCGGGCACCAGGCAATCGTCGGCGTCCGGCGGCCGTGAGATAGGCAGAACGCGTTGTCCATCGACCCGCAACCGGAGCATGACGCGGTTCTGCGGCCACCATTGACCCGGGACCTGGGCCAGTTCGAGGAGGTATCCACCTACGAAGGGGGCGTTCTTCATCGTGTATCCGCCCATGCCCCACCAAAACCCTGGTCCGGCCAGCGCCGCCCGGACTTGGCCAGACAGAGAGAGGGGATCGAAGGCCTCAAGCACGCCTGTCAAAACAACAGTTGTATCCGCCCCCGTGACGGCGAAGCTGGCTCTCGGATCGCGACGTAGTAGCGCCAATTTGGCGGCATAGCGCGATGTGGTCATGAGGATGCTTCCGGAGGCGAAATAGAACGCGGCTGGGTTGACCAAGGGCTGCCGGGCTGAGTCAAGGGCAAGCATGCCGATCCGGGCTCCGCTCAGCACCTTGCTAGCAGCGCGATCCCCCCAAGGCACCTATTCAGGATAGGGGCGTTGCTGCCTCAAACTGCCAGACGGCGGCGGAGATCTGGGCTATCAGGCTCCAGCCGTCGGTATCGTCCAGACCGTCGGTCATCACCACCAGCACGTAGTCACCGGTCGGTGCTATGACCAGTGCTGAGTCGTGATGGATACCATCGTCGATCCCAACCTTGTGCACCACGGTCACGTCGCCCGAAATGCCGGCCGGGATTCCGGCCTCGTAAATGGTGTTGGTTAAGAGTGGATAGAGCACATCCTGGGAAGCCTTGCCGCCGATCTGACCGCGGGCTTCCGACACCCAGAGCGCGGCCAGATCCGAAGCCGTCGTGGAGGGATAATCAGTACTCAGGTCCGACCCAACCGCGCCGTGGGCAGCGGCAAAATCCTGCAAGGCCTGGTCCCCACCCAGGTCATCGACCAGCATGTGTGCCGCAGTGTTGTCGGAGTAGGTTCCTACCCTCGTCATCAGGTCAGAGCGGGCGAAGCAGCTCCCATCTGAGTAGTCCCCAAACGGGCCATCCTCCCAATCTGAATCCTGGTAACAGATCTGATCGTCGGGAGAAATCTGGTGGGCAGCGATTCCCAGCGCCTCCGCCTCCAGAAGAGGCTGTTTGTACGTGCTGGCCGCCTCCATCGAGAGATCTCCGTTGAGACTCCAAGCCAGCGGCTGGTCGGCCGTCAACTCCTGGAAAGCGATTCCCACGTCAGCTCCGCTGTTGGAGACCAGGTCAGACAAAGTGGCGGCCAGGTCGGAGACGGAGCGGAGGGCTGGCTGGGCAATCGGGACCGGTGAGACAGGGATGGCTGCTCGAACGAGGGTGATGGGATGGTGCGAGATGACGCTGGACACGGCCGTACCGACAAGAGCCGTCCTGGCCCACTGACCACCTTGAGAGATCCCGACCACCACGACCAATGAGATCGCGATAACCGGCCCTGCCAGCCGACCCGTCAAACGCAACTGATTCTCCTTTCTTACCGGGGCCTCACACCCGGGCCGTGAGCCACCCTAGATGGATAACGCGCGAGCCGTAATGGGCGTTTCGCACAGAATCTAGGGGCCAAACCTGGTGATTTGGTGAAGCGCAGTGCGAAGAGCGTCTCCCCGCTCAGAAAGCCGGGGCTCTAGCAGCCCGTGTGGGAAATCCGACGCAGCCGCAGTCCCACGCAGACTTCTAGGACCTGACTCCAGGCGAACCGTCCTCAAACTGCCAGACCGCGCTCGAAATGGCAGCGATCAGAGTCCAAGCGTCGGCGCTGCTCAGGCCGTCGGTCAGCACCACGACCACATATCGGCCGCCCGGGGCCAGGATCAACCCCGCGTCATTTACCGAGGCGTCGATCAACCCCACCTTGTGGACCACCTGCACTCCTGCCGGTACACCAGCGGGGAGCCCCGCCTCGAAGATTGTGTTTGTGATGAGCGGGTAGAGGATCTTCTGGGCGGCCTCCCCACCTAGCACACCCGACGCCTCTGCCTCCATGAGCGCGGCCAGGTCAGCGGCTGTGGTTGTGTTGGAGTTGGCAAAATCGGAACCTACCGCTCCGTACTCGGTGGCGAAATCCTGCAGGGCCTGGGGCCCGCCGAGGTCATCGACCAAGATGTGTGCGGCAGTGTTGTCGGAATACTGGCCGACTCGATTCATCAGGTCGCCACGCGAGTAGCAAGCTCCGTCGGAGTAATCCCCAAAGGGGCCGTCCTCCCAATCGGAATCCTGGTAGCAGAGCTGATCGTCCAGCCGGACTTGGCCCGCGGCCAGTTCCTCGGCCTCGGCCTCCAACGCGGGAAGCTTATAGGTGCTCCCGGCTTCGAAACTGTCTTGAGCGTTCAATGACCAGGACTCAGGCTCAGCGCTGTCCAGTTCTCTCAACGCAACCGCCACGTGTGCTCCACTCTGGTCAACCAGCGCTTGCAGGGTGGTTGCCAAGATATCCACCGGCCTCAACCGGGCTTGGGCTGGGAGGGCCGAACCAGGCAGATCTCCAAGTGCCAGAGCCGGTGCTCCCAGCGGGCTCGGCGGGCCTGGGATGGTGAGCACCTGCGGGAGCCCGGCGCTGGCGCCGGTCGAAACCTCCTGGGCGAAGGTGGAAAGGGCGCCGGCAAGGGCGATACAGAGAACCCCTCCCAAGACTCGGTATCGACTGCTGTTCCGGCGCATGCCCGGGCCATGTTGCACCTGCGCGGGGCCAGGTGATCCATCCACCGGTCACCTATCTATCAGAACTCTGTAAATGACGCCGGGTTGACGCGAAACAGGGTCGCCAGGACCCCACCGGGCAGGCACCGCGAAGGCGTCGCCCCCCGGTTACCTCAGGTCCGCCAAGGCCTCGCCGCCGCGGACCCAGGATCGGGTCAGACGCTCCCCTCGATGGCAGTTCGCAGGGCAACCATGGCTGCGTCAATCCGGGTCCGAAGAATTTCTTCGAGGCGACGCGAAACCACCGCCCCGAACCAACCACCTGGAAGCCGGTAGGTGATCCTGAGTTGCACCAAACAACCTCGCGGATCGTCGATAAAAGTCCAGCGCCCTCGGACCGGCGCTACGGGGCTCTCATTCTCAAACGTGATCGATTTGGGTGGATTCCACTCGGTGACAACCAGCACGTCCCCCAGGGATAATCCGACAAGGCTCATCTCCACCCGGTAGCGAGCTCCGGCCCCGGGCGCTTCGTCGAGCAATTCCCATCGTGTCACCCCCTCCAGAATCGGCCGCACGTTGCGATGATCCGAGACGAAATCAAACACCACCTCCTTAGGCTGTGCGACGACAGTCCTGGCAATGAACTCTGCCACGATCTGGAGAGTACGTTGTGGTCGTGGATTGCGTCGACTCCCTGCCCGTGCCAAGACTTAGCTTGCGGCTTGGGGAAGAAACGGCCTGGACCTTCTTCCAGGGTGTGCAAAGGTTCACCGCTGGGTTGGTCCAAGCCCGAAGGTGGGTCTATCGGAGCGGCCCGATTGTCCTCTTGCGATTCGCCCCCCCGTCATTGGAGGACCGGCTGATAACCTGGCCCATCCAGGGAGGAATCCTCACCCGCCGCTCAGGCGGGTCCCTTGAACTGACGCTCACGGACAACCTTCTCACCGCCCGCGTTCACGGTTACCACCCCCGCCTTCCCGCCCTTCTATACCGCCTGATCCAACTTCCACTCCACCACTGGATCACCCGGCAAAGCCTGCGCCGCCTGATCAAGACCCTGAACGAATGAATTGGGCAAACTCAGGGCCTCCGACGCGGCCCCCCCTTCAATCGAACCCCCGGCCGCAGACCAACCAATTCCGACTCGCACATCCCCGTTGGTGCGCACCCAATTGGTTAGAGCTGACCCATCAAGCTAGCGCCTATTTTTTGTCGCTCGCTAACTAGTCATTTGAGACGGTTCCAGCTATGGTCTCCTTGTGTCCACCAGCCGAGGTTCCTCTCACGCCCACTCTCCCGACCCACGGCGGGCCGCATGGACCGGCAACCTCCCTGCCTATCGGGCAGCCTGTGGCATGGGATTCATCGCCACACCCGGACTTCCGGCCGGCCACCGGGTGGTGGCGCTTGGGGTTGAAGCCCTAGCCCGCCTTGTCCATCGTGGTGGCCTCGACGCTGACGGCAAGAGCGGAGATGGGGCTGGCCTGACCATCCAGATCCCCCAGGAGTTGGTCGGAGGTGATGTCGCGATCGCGGCACTCTTCGAATGGGACGAGCGAGCCCGCGCGGTTCTTGCCTCGGCTCTGGAGGCAGAGGGCCTGGGCACGCCTGCCTGGCGCGCGGTGCCAGTTGACCCGGACGCGCTCGGGGCCAGCGCCAGGGCCAGCGTTCCCAACATCTGGCACGGGCTGTTGCAAAAGCCGGATCTTGACCCCAATCAATGGGAGCACAAGTTGTTCCTGGCCCGCAAGCGAGCCGACCGTATGGCCGCCGAACAGGGAGTCCGCATGTATATCCCCTCATGTTCGAGCCGGACCGTGGTCTACAAAGGCCTTATGGCCGGAACTGCTCTGGCCGAGTTCTATCTCGACCTCGGCAACCCCGACTGCAAGAGTCAGCTTTCGGTCTTCCACCAGCGCTACTCCACCAATACCCTGCCTGACTGGCGCCTGGCCCAACCCTTCCGCCTCCTGGCCCACAACGGCGAGATCAACACCCTGTCCGGCAATGAAGCCTGGATGAGGGCCCGTGAGTCTGAGCTGCCGGAGGAACTGCTGCCGGTCCTCTGGAGCGACGGTTCGGACTCCTCCAAGCTCGACAACACGCTCGAATTGCTTGTCCATCGCGGCTATGAAGTGTCTGAAGCCCTGATGACGCTGGTTCCCGATAACTGGGAGGGGCGCGGCGACATGGCGCCCCATGTTCGCGACTTCTACCGCTATCAGTCCACCCGCTTTGAGCCCTGGGACGGCCCGGCTGCCCTGGTGTTCACCGACGGCATCGTCGCCGGAGTCGCCCTCGACCGCAACGGGCTTCGCCCTGTCCGCTACCAGATCTGCAGTGATGGCCTGGTGGTCGCCGCCTCCGAAGCGGGTGTTGTACCCCTGGATCCAGCCCAAGTGATCGAGCGCGGGCGGCTCGGTCCTGGCCAGCTCCTCCTGGTCAACGTCAAGGATGGCGACATCCTCCGCGACGGTGAGGCCAAGGAGCGCGCCGCCGGTCGGCATGAATATGGGGCTTTGGCGGACCGCCTGATCACTCCGATCAATCAGCGCTATGTCGATCTCGATCCACTCGCCGATTTGTCGCTTCTCCAACGAACCCACGGCTGGGGCTCTGAGGACGAAAAGATGGTCGTCAAAGTCATGGCCGACACCGCTCTGGAGCCGAACTGGTCGATGGGCGACGACACCCCGATCGCCCCCTTGGGGGTGACTCCACGGCGCGTTTATGGCTACATTCGCCAACGTTTCGCCCAGGTCACCAACCCTCCGATCGACTCACTCCGAGAGCGGTTCGTGATGTCCTTGCGGGTCCTGCTTGGCCCCCGCGGCGCCACCCTCGGACCTCCCGATGACTCGCGCCGGGCCCTCGACCGCCGCGGACCTACGGCCGGTGGCGTCGAGCAACCGCCATTGCTTGAGCTGGAATCGCCGATCATCGGGAGTGGGGAATTGGCCAGGATCCTGGAATCCGCGACCCTGCTGGACGCGACCTTCGGCCCTTCCGACACCCTGGCCTCCTCGCTGTTGAGGCTGCGCGCAGAGGCTGATGACGCACCGGTAGGCATCCTCGTCCTCAGCGATCGAAGCACTGGCCGCGAGCGTCTGCCCATCCCCATGGCCCTGGCTGTTGGAGCGGTTCACGAATCGTTGATCGCGTCCGGCAAGCGGATGCAGAAGGACTTGGTGGCGATCGTTGGCGATGCGATCGACGTCCATGACATGGCCGTCTTGATCGGCTGCGGAGCCAGCGCCATCCATCCCTACCTAGCACTCGCGGTTGCCGCCTCGGACCCAGAGCGCCCCGCCGCGGAGGCTGATCATCACTATCGCAAGGCCCTCGATTACGGCCTGCTCAAAGTGATGGCCAAGATGGGCATCTCTTGTGTGGCCAGCTACTGCGCGGGCCACGTCTTCGAAGCCGTCGGTCTGGGAGCAGAGGTGATGGAGCTGTGCATGCCGGATGTCCCCTCTCGGGTTGGAGGGGCTTCCCTGGCCGACCTGGAGAGCGAGGTTCGCAACCGCCATACCGGCGCCTGGGACCTGAACGAGAGCCCCCCCGACTATGGCCGCGTCCGGTTCCGCAAATCCGGTGAGTTTCACAGTTACAACCCCCGGGCCTGGAGGTCGTTGCAGGCGGCGGCCCAAAGTGGAGCCAGAGAGGACTACGAGACTTTCCAGCGCGAGTCACACCTGGAGGATCACCCCACCTACCTGCGGGACCTGATGGGCTTTAAAGAGGCCGACCCGGTCCCCATCGACAGTGTTGAGCCAGTGGAGAAGGTCCGCAGCCGCTTTGTCGCCACCGCCATGTCCCTGGGCGCCCTTTCGCCGGAGGCTCACGAGACGCTGGCGGTCGCTATGAACACGTCCGGAGGCCGCTCCAACTCCGGTGAGGGGGGAGAGGACCCGGACCACTACGCCAGCTCCAATGGACGGCGCCGCGACAACAAGATCAAACAGGTCGCATCGGCCCGCTTCGGAGTCACGCCCACCTATCTCAAGCGGGCGGATGAACTGGAGATCAAGATCGCCCAGGGCTCCAAGCCCGGTGAGGGGGGACAGTTGCCCGCGATCAAGGTCAACAGCGTGATCGCCCGCCTTCGGCATGCCCAGCCCGGCATGCAGCTGATCTCGCCGCCGCCCCACCACGACATTTACTCGATCGAGGATCTGGCTCAGTTGATCTACGACCTCAAAGCGGTCAACCCCCGGGCTAAGGTCGGCGTCAAGCTGGTCTCCGAATCGGGGGTCGGAACTATCGCTGCAGGAGTTGCCAAGGCAAAGGCCGACTACGTCCTTATCAGCGGCTGCGACGGGGGCACCGGCGCCTCACCCCTTTCTTCGATCAAGAACGCCGGCGTGCCCTGGGAGATCGGCTTGGCCGAAACCCAGTGGGTGCTGGTGGAGAACAACCTGCGGGAGCGGCTTAGCGTTCGCACCGACGGAGGCCTCAAATCCGGCCGCGATATCGTCGTAGCCGCCATGCTCGGCGCCGAAGAGTTCGGCTTCGGGACCGGGCTGCTGGTGGCGATGGGCTGTGACATGGCCCGGCAATGCCATCTCAACACCTGTCCGACCGGGATCGCCACCCAACGCGAGGATCTCCGGGCCAAGTTCTCCGGCCAGCCACAACACGTCGTCAACTACATGACCCTGATCGCCGATGAGGTGCGCCGGATACTGGCCCACATCGGATTCAAAACGCTCGACGAGATCATCGGTCGGGTCGAGTTGCTGGAGACGCTGCCGGTTGTTGACGGGATGCCGGAATTGGATCTGTCATACCTGCTGCGCCAACCAAGCAATCCCGATGCGCCACGCCGCCGGCTCTGGGAACGGAACGGTGATTCAGGCGGGGGCACCCCACCCAGCGGACCGATCGATAACTCATGCCGAACAGTCGGAGCGGGATTGCGAGGCGAGGAGCGCAGCTACACCGGCAGCGCTGGCCAGAGCTTTGGGGCCTGGCTGGACACCGGCAGCCACATCGCCCTGGCGGGCGAAGCCAACGACTACGTCGGCAAGGGAATGGGCGGCGGCACCATCGCCATC
>DASZFH010000035.1:0-7405 GCA_035939985.1 Candidatus Dormiibacterota bacterium | reverse complement strand
CGTCGAGCGAGGCGGTATCACCTACATGCCCCTCTATCATCCGGCGGCGGCGCTTCACAACGGCAGCTTGGTGGCCGACCTTCAACGCGACTTCGACGGGGTTAGGAGATACCTCGACTCCCGAAGGCCAGCGGATATCATGCCCCAGGGCGAACCTCCCTCCGAACCCAATCCCCGGCCATCTGAACAGCTTTCCCTACTCTGAACGGGGTGGATCGGCTTAGGTATATCCCGCTGGGCGGATTGGGCGAGGTAGGGCTCAATATGTGGGCGCTGGAGTGGGACGGCAAGCTCCTGATCATCGACTCCGGCCTGATGTTTCCCCATGGGGACATGCTCGGAGTCGATTTCGTAATTCCGGACGTCTCCTACTGCCTCCAGAAACACCTCCAGATCGTCGGCCTTTTTCTCACCCACGGGCATGAGGACCACATTGGTGCCCTGGCTTTCCTATTGCCGCGCCTTAAGACCCCGGTCTATGGGACCAGACTGACCCTCGGCTTGCTCCGGCCAAAGCTCAAGGAGCGTAGGGCCAAGGACGCTGACCTCAGGGAGGTGCGTCCGGGCGATCGTATCCAGCTGGGTCCCTTTGGAGTGGAGGCGATTCCAGTCTGTCACAGCATCCCGGATGCGGTTTCGGTGGCCATCTCCACTCCGGTCGGCAAGGTTATTTATACGGGCGACCTCAAACTCGATCCCAATCCCCTCGACGGAGCCCCAACCGATGTCGCCCGATTCCAACAGCTGGGGGATGAGGGCGTGCTGCTGATGCTTGGTGATTCCACCAACGCTGAGAAGCGGGGGCGGAGCGGTTCCGAAAGGGATCTGGAAGCTCCATTTCGGGCGGTGTTGGACCAGGCCAAAGGGCGGGTGGTGGTTGCCACCTTCGCCTCCAATATTCATCGCATCCAGCATTTGGTCAGGCTCGCGGCGGAATACAAAAGAAAGGTCGCGGTCGTTGGTCGCAGCCTCCAGCAGAACTTCAAGACCGCGCAGGAGTTGGGCTTCCTCGACATCCCGCCCAACCTGGTGGTCCGGCTCGAGCAGGCTGAGAAGCTTCCGCCCCAGGAGGTGTTCCTGCTAACTGCAGGAAGTCAGGGCGAACCGATGTCGGCCCTGGCCCGCTTCGCCAGCCAATCTCACCCTCACGTCAACGTGCGCTCGGGAGACACGGTCGTCATATCAGCGACGCCAATACCAGGCAACGAACTGTTGGTCAACCGCACCGTCAACAATCTGTATCGTCACGGGGCCGAGGTTCATTACTCGGAGCTGGGCCGCGTTCACGTGTCTGGGCACGCCTACCGAGAAGAGCTGTTGGACCTGCAACGACTGATCCGTCCCAAATTCTTCATCCCCGTTCACGGCGAGTACCGGCAGTTACTCCACCACGCTCGCCTGGCCCTCGAGGCTGGGCTCCCCCAATCGCGGATCTTGATCGTCGAAGACGGTCAAACGGTGGAGCTCGACCGAGAATCCATTCGTCTGGGACCCAGAGTCGAAACCGGGCGGATATACGTTGATGGGATCGGGATCGGGGATGTGGGACATGTGGTGCTGCGTGACCGCAAGCTGCTGGCTCACGATGGGCTGATGGTGGTGTCGGTAACCGTCGACCGCGAGAGCGGGGCCCTGCGGGCCCGCCCGGAAGTGATTTCCAGGGGGTTGATCGATCCTCAGCTCTCTCACGAGATCATCGAGGATGCCGCCACAGCGGCCGCCCAAGCCGTGCGGCGCACTTCGGAGAGAGAACCCGAGCTGACAGTTCTGCGCGGGGCCATTCACGACGCGGTCCTGGCTGTGGTGCATACCCGCACGAAGCGCCGCCCGATGGTGATCCCACTGGTGACGGAGATATAGGGTCGCCGCTAACGGATCAGGGTCGCCCCAACTCGTGAAATTGCCCCCTCCAGCTCTCACCGCGCCCAGCCTCTGTCCGCGGTGCGATCAGCCGGCCAAGGGTGCATCCCAATGCACCTTCTGCAAGCTCGAACTGCGGTGGTGCCGCGACTGCGGGGGCGTGGCCGGTCCCAGCGACCGTTACTGCGGGTTCTGCTCGATCCAATTGACAGCAATGCCCGTGGTCAAAGGCCGCCGCGGTCGTCCCATCTGGCCGGGGGCTCTGGGTGCGGCCGCTGCCACGCTGGTGGTTGTGCTTCTGTTTCACTCGGTTGGCAAATTTCCGGCCAGCGGCCCTAGGGTGGCGAGTGCGGTCCGGGCAACGCCGGTGGCGGCGACCAGATTGCAGGACCTCCAGAGCCCAACGCTGGGATTCCAATACGCGGTTCCAGCCGACTGGGTGGTGTTTGACTACAGCCATGTTTCGGACCCGACTCAGGCCCAACCATTCGTGATCGCTTCCGCGATTCGCTCGGATAACAATCTCGCGGCCGTCGCAGCGGGGGCGGATATCCATGCGCTTCAGCCTCAGGGGACGGTAGTCGTTCTGGCCCACGTCGCCATGGCCCAACCGTCGGACACTCCGCAGAGTGTGCTCACGAGTGGAATCGCCCAACTGGTGGCCCAGCCTCCTGGGGGAGCCACCGCCAGCGTGGCTCGCTCGCCCCGGGCACTCCCTCTTGGCAAGACCCGGGGATCGGACGCGGTCCTAACTCTGAGCTGGTCGGGAACCGACTATGAGCTGGAGGAGGCATACCTCGCGTCACCCCACGCGGGTGAGCTGATTCGGGTTGACGCCATCGCGCCCGCCGCGGGATGGAATGGCACCCTGGCCGATCAGATACTGAGTTCGATCAAGTTGTTTTAGAGCCCGTGCCCGGGGCTGGCTGGGAGTTGACCTGATGACTTGCGGGCCAGCAACGTCCCGCATTGGGTGCAGAAGCTGTGGCGGTGCAGGTTGTGATGTCCACAGGACGGGCAGGCCACCGGTCGGGGCGGTTTGGCCGCCACCCATCGATCTCCGTCTCGCCGGTACCAGGCCCCGTCCTCCGGGCCGATGACCCAATCCTGGCCGGAACCGTCCGCTACCATCAGCCCAGCCACCTGGGCACGGAATGAGCGAATTTCCAGACCCTCCCGGCGACGGTTCAGCAGCTCACCGTAGGCCGCTTCGGCGGAGGTGAAGAGGTCGCCGGGGGCTAAGGGCGGACCGTTGTTGGTCGACAAACTCGGCACCAGCCTACGATATAGTTCCGGAAGGAGTCGCAGACGGCTCCCAGGCTTGCATCCTCAAGTTCGCGATCGTCGTCCCAGCATGCGCACATCCAAACCACAAGTGAAATGAGAGGTACCTGATTTGGCTCAACGTTCCCGAGCCACACCGGCGCGTCGATCGTCGACCCAGACCCGACGCACGGCCCGCCGGTCGCCGCGCAAGGGTCCGCCCCTGTTGACTCCCCAGCAAACCCGGGAAGCGCTGGGAGTGGCGACCGTCGGAGCCGCCCTGCTCTCGGCCCTGGCCGTGTTGGGTGGTGGAGCCACGCCGCTGGCGCGGTGGGGACATTACCTCCAAAGCCTGTTCGGATCGGGCTGGTGGTTGCCCATCCTCGCGCTGGGTATTTCCGGCGGCTTGCTGATCGTTCCCACCCACCGGGCTGTCAGCAGGTTGGATCTGGGCGCAGTTCTGGCCGCCGGTCTGGCCGTGCTCAGCCTTGATTCCTTGTTCGGCGGTTCGGGCGGACAAGTTGGGGCGGGAGTGGCGGATGTTCTGACCAAGGTGGCAGGCCCGGTTGGCGCGGCGATTCTCCTCATCGGCATCTTCCTCATCAGCCTGATTGTTGCCTTCCAGTTCAGCTTGGGGGCGGTTATTCTGAGCGTCTACGGAGCCCTCCGAGAGGCGCGGGAAGAGCGTTCCAGGATGAACGAGCTGGCGCGCTCGGCAGACCGCCGGGGAGGGCTGCCGGTCCTATCCCTGAAAGCCAAAACCCCTGACCCGCAATTGCTGCTGGGCGGCGCGGAGCTTCATGCGCTGGCGAATGTGGCGGCTGCCGATGAGGATCCCCTGGCGGACTACTGCGATCCTGAACCAGGACTGGCGGCGGCCTCTGCCAACATCCTTCCTCTTGACCGCTTACTGGAATCGGATGAGGAGCCGGCCTCGCTGCCCCCCGCGTTCAGGGTGATCGCCGATTCCGAGGACGACGAACCCCTGATCGAGTGGAAGTTACCCCCAGCCACTCTTCTGGACAGCATCACCGCCCGTCGCGAGCGAATGGCGGACGAGATCAAGGGCAACGCCAAGAAGATTGAGACGGCCCTGGCCCATTTTGGAGTCCAGGCCAAGGTGGTCGCGGTTAACCCCGGTCCGGCCGTGACCCAATACGAGCTGCAGCCCGCGGTGGGTGTTCAGGTCAAGCGGATCGTCTCCCTCACCAACGATTTGGCGCTCGCTCTGGCCGCTTCGCCGCTGCGCATCGAAGCGCCCATTCCCGGTAAGTCCGTGATCGGTATCGAGGTCCCCAACCGGGCGGCAAGCATTGTTTCGCTGCGGGAGGTGGTGGAGTCGCCCGCCTTTACCGGGGGTGGCAAGACCATCGCCCTCGCGATCGGCAACGATGTCTCGGGCAAGGGAGTCGTTGGAGACCTCACAAAAATGCCCCACCTGCTGATCGCGGGCGCCACCGGGCAGGGCAAGAGCGTCTGTATCAACACCCTGATCGCAAGCTTGCTGCTGCAGTGCACCCCTGACCAGCTTCGCCTGGTCATGATCGACCCCAAACGAGTCGAGCTCAGCAACTACAACGGACTGCCCCACCTGGCGGTGCCCGTGATCGTCGAGTCCCATCAAGCCGCCGCCGTGCTGCGCTGGGCGGTATCGGAAATGGATCGCCGCTACAAGCTTCTTGCCGCCGAGGGGGTTCGGGGGATTCTCGGTTACAACGAGAAGGCTGTCGCCCAAAGGGCCCGGCCGATGCCGTACGTGGTGATCGTGATCGACGAGCTTGCCGACCTGATGATGGTGGCGGCCGGAGAGATCGAGGAGCTGGTCTGCCGAATCGCCCAGCTGGCTCGTGCAGTGGGTATCCACCTGGTCATCGCCACCCAGCGACCCTCCACGGACATCATCACCGGATTGATCAAGGCCAACATCCCGTCCCGGATCGCCTTTGCGGTCTCATCCCAGGTCGATTCGCGAGTCATCCTGGACAGCGTGGGGGCCGAGAAACTGCTCGGCCGAGGCGACATGTTGTACCAGCCCATCGACGCAGGCAAGCCCGTCCGCATCCAGGGGGCCTTCGTCAGCGACACGGAGGTCGAGGCGCTGATCGGCTTTTGGAAGGCTCAGGGGGCGCCTCGCTTCATGCAGGAGGTGCTGGACGAGGGCGCCAACACCATCTGGGAGGGCCCGGCCAGCGAGAGGCGTCTGGATCCCCTCTTCGCTCGGGCTGCCCGGGCGGTGGCAGCCGATGGCGGGGCTTCGGTTTCATTGGTGCAGCGCAAATTCAATGTCGGCTATTCTCGGGCGGGGCGCATTGTCGACCAGCTTGCGGAGAACCGGGTCATCGGTGGCTACCAGGGCAGCAAGTCACGGGAGGTGCTCATGAATCTGCCGGACATTGACGAGTTGCTGGAGCGCCTGGGCATCGAGTAGACGTCCCGAGCGTGCCAGTATTTGAGCAGGTGAATCTCCCCAACGTTCTTACCCTGGCCAGGGTCCTGTCCATCCCGGTGCTGGTGGTCCTCATCCCGACCGGGCACTATGACCTACTGGCGGCGGGCATCTTCATGGTGGCCTCACTGACCGACACTCTCGATGGACACCTGGCTCGGAGCCGGGGGCAGGTTACCGAACTGGGGAAGTTTCTCGACCCGCTGGCGGACAAGTTGTTCGTGCTCTCTGTTCTGGTGGTGTTGGTGCAGCAGAGCCTGCTCGCCGCATGGGTGGTGGTGGTCATCTTTGGCAGGGAGCTTTTGATCACCATCCTTCGCTCCCTGGGGGCCGCGCAGGGCAAGGTGGTGGCAGCCACCCCGTTTGGCAAGACGAAGACGGTGACCCAGGTCTTCGCCATTCTTCTCCTGATCCTGCAGCGGCCATATCCGACCCTGCATACGCCGGCCCAGATCGTCGTCCTGGCGGCGGTGTTGTTCACAGTCCTGAGCGGGGTGGACTACCTCTGGCGCTTTCGCTTCTTGCTCGGCTCTGGTCAGCCCGCAACCGTTGAGCCCAGTGCGGCCGACCTGGTCGAGAGTCTACGCAGCCGGGGCCTGTCAATCGCCCTGGCGGAGTCATGTACCGGTGGGTTGGTGGCAACTTTGCTGACCGACCAGCCGGGCAGCTCGGCAGTGTTCCAAGGGGGGATCGTGGCCTACAGCAACGCCGTCAAGATGAAATTGCTGGGAGTACCAGAATCGGTCCTGGAGGAGGATGGGGCGGTCAGCCGGCGGACGGCGATCGCCATGGCCGACGGTGTCAGGACCCGCCTCGGAGCGGATCTCGGGGTCGGCATCACGGGGATTGCCGGGCCCGAGGCCGACGGCTCGAGCAAGCCGGTCGGGCTGACTTACGTGGCCGTGATCAGCAGCCACTGGCAGGCGGTGCGGGAACTGCGCCTGCGTGGCAATCGCTGGGAGAACCGCCGTCAGGCCGCCTTGGAAGCCATCGATCTCGTGTTGGAGAAAGTTAAACGGGAAGACCCAGTCACAACTTGACAACCGAACGCTTGTTCGCTATTGTTGCGGGACAACGATCCGCCGGTTAAGGCCATTGCGATCGGACCGCAGATCCACCACATTAGTCTCACCCGGCGGCACGAGTGAATGAGGAGTAATCGACTTGGAAAAGGACAAGGCTCTCAGCACCGCGATCTCACAGATTGAGAAGAGCTACGGCAAGGGCTCGATCATGCGGCTTGGCGAGTCAACTGCCAATCGCGAAATCTCTGCCATATCGACCGGTGCCCTGCCCCTTGACATCGCTCTGGGAGTGGGGGGTATCCCCAAGGGTCGGGTGATTGAGATCTACGGTCCCGAGTCGGCGGGTAAGACGACCTTGGCTCTACATGTGGTGGCAGAAGCTCAGAGAAGAGGCGGAGTGGCCGCGTTCGTGGATGCGGAGCACGCCCTCGACCCAATCTACGCCTCGCGGATCGGCGTCAACATCGACGAGCTCCTGATCAGCCAGCCGGATACCGGAGAACAGGCCCTAGAGATTGTCGAGGTGCTGGTGCGCAGTGGGGCGGTGGATGTGATCGTGATCGACTCTGTTGCGGCTCTGGTGCCACGAGCGGAGATCGAGGGTGAAATGGGCGATGCTCATGTCGGCCTCCAGGCCCGCCTCATGTCCCAGGCCTTGCGAAAGCTGACCGCCGCGATCTCCAAGTCGAACTGCGCGGTGATCTTCCTCAATCAGCTGCGAGAGAAGGTTGGCGTCATGTTCGGTAACCCTGAGACCCAGCCCGGCGGCCGGGCACTCAAGTTCTACGCCTCGGTGCGGCTGGACATCCGC
>DASZFH010000034.1:0-11038 GCA_035939985.1 Candidatus Dormiibacterota bacterium | reverse complement strand
GGTTCTGGAGGAGGGAGAGCCCGGAGCATCGTTGGAAACCGTCTTGCCCAGCGACGCGGTTTTGGAGGCGGAGGTAACCTCCAACCGGCCGGACTGCCTTGGCCATTTGGGGATAGCCCGTGAGCTTGCGGCCGCGTCCGGGCGCCCCCTGAAGGGAGACTTCATGCCGCTCTTCACCGGTGGCATAGAGCCGCCCGGTACCGACCTGGTGCATGTATCGATCGAGGCCCAGGATCTCTGTCGCAGATACATCGGCGCCGCGGTTTCCGGAGTTCGGGTGGGGCCGTCCCCGCTTTGGATGCGCCGCCGTCTCCAACTGGCCGGTTCCAGGCCGATCAGCAATGTGGTCGATATTTCCAACTATGTCCTACTTGAGTACGGGCAGCCGCTGCACACCTTCGATCTGGCTCGGCTCAGCGGTTCAGAGATCAGAGTGCGCCGAGCTTGGGATGGAGAATCTCTCGACTGCTTGGATGGGGTCACCAGGCAGCTCAACGGGCAAATGTTGGTGATCGCCGATGCGCAACGACCGGTTGCTCTCGCCGGGGTGATCGGCGGAGCGGAATCGGCGGTCAGTCCGCAGACCCGGGACATTCTCCTCGAGTCCGCCACCTTTGATGGCACCAATGTCCGGACCACCTCAAGGGCACTGGCCCTGCGGACGGAGGCCAGTAGTCGTTTTGAGCGCGGTTTGGTTCCAGAGTTGGCACTGGCCGGGGCGCGGCGGGCCGCGCAGCTGCTGACCCAAGTCGCTGGTGGCTCCGTGCACCGGGGATGGGCGGAGTCCTATCCCCGGCCTCAGGAGCCGGTTCGAGTCCGCCTCTGGCCGATCGAGATCGATCGACGTCTGGGAGTCCATATTCCACTTGAGGAAGCCGAAGCTTCATTGAGCCGGCTCGGCTTTCAGGTTCAAGTCGGTGAGGACGGCGCCTGGGATGTCTTGACGCCGGTCTTCCGAGCGGATGTTGGTATCCCGGAGGATGTGATCGAGGAAGTCGGCCGGATATACGGAGGGAACCGCATTCCAGCTCGACTCCCCGCTCGGCCGTCCCAAGCCCGGACTTCGTTTCAGACCGAACGACCGCTGGACCGGATGGCAGAGACGATGATCGGGGCGGGTTTTACAGAAACCATCAGCCCGGCCCTGACCGCTTCATCTCGGCAGGAAGCCCTGGGTCTGGGCGAAGGGCTTGTCCGCGTGGGTAACCCGCTCAGCGACGAAATGGACTGCCTGCGGACCTCACTCCTTCCATCCCTGCTTGAGGTCGCGGTCTTGAATCGAAGTCAGGGTCGCCGGGAGGTTCGCATCTACGAGCTGGCCAGGGTGTATTCATCAGTACCGGGGTTGGGAGGCCAGCCTCAGGCGCCAGTCGAGACGCTGACGCTGGCTACCCTGACCAGTTCTGACGATCACGGTCGACCGACTCTGATCGGGCTCAAATCGGTGCTGGATCGCATGGTCAAGGGTGCGGGGCGCCCGGCACCGACATACACTCCGGCACAAGGCACCCTTTTCCATCCCGGTCGCTGTGTGCGGGTCAACATCGGCAACGCGATGATCGGCCTGCTCGGTGAAATACATCCCAGATCGGTTCGGGATTTCGATCTGGACGGACGTTGGGCCGGTTTCGAGGTCATGAGCGAACTTCTTGCTTTGCCCTGGGGAGGATTTCGGGTGCCGGATCTGCCCCGGTACCCTTCTGCCCAGCGGGATCTTGCCGTGGTTGTCGCCGAACCGGCCCTGGCGGCGGACCTTCTGGCCAGCATCACCCGAACTGGCGGGTCGCTGCTCGAACAGGTCGTCGCCTTCGACGAATATCGGGGCAAGCAGATTGGAGAAGGCCGTAAAAGCCTCACATTTGCCTTGACATTCCGCTCTCCAGATCGCACGCTGACCGACGCCGAGGTTGAAGAAGTGATGGACGAAATTAATCGGGAGCTGGCCGCAGGGCATGGGGCGGAGTTGAGATGAACGTCAACTGGATCGACATTGGAGCGGTGGTTCTCGCCCTCGTCTACGGAATCTCCGGCTATTTCACCGGGGCCTTGCGAAGGGTCATCGGGCTTGGCGCGTTTCTGCTGGGCTTGTGGGCCGGCACTAATCTCGCGGTCGGGGTCGGCCAGTCACTCCAGCAATCATTTCCCTGGTCGGAAACGGACGCCCGGGCGGTGGCATTCGTGATCGGTGTGGTGGTGGTCCTGTTCATGACCGAGCTCTTCACCCTTTTTAACCACGATCGACTTCAGTTCAGTGTCGTGATCCTGAACCGCATGACTGGAGCATTGATCGGGTTATTCACGGCGGCGGTGATGATTATCGTCAGCTTCACTTTGATGACCGGTTACTCCAATCCGGGGCCGGGTGACGGGGCGCCATCTTATGCCCAGTCCACCATCCATCAAGTTCAGACCTCATCCCAGATTGCCAAGCCGATGACGGAGTACGACGGCCTCGGCGTCTCGGTTTACAGCTTCCTGCAGCCGTTTCTTCCCTTCGGCTCACAGCGCTTCTTCAATTCACCGCATCCGCCAGTTTCCTAGAGGCCTGGCCGGAAAAGTGGATGGATCCGTGTGGGAGGGATTGCTGGCGAAGGCCGCGCAAGTTCAGGTTCCCGAACACCTCAAATCCAGAATGGACCGAGGGGAAAAGCTCCGGGTTAAATTTGGGATGGATCCGACGGCGCCCGATCTCCATCTGGGACACCTGGTGGTGCTTGACGTTCTGCGTGATCTTCAGGAGGCCGGCCACACGATCGTGATCATTGTTGGAGATCACACAGCTTTGATCGGAGACCCCAGTGGACGCTCCCAGACCCGGCCGGTGCTCACTCCCCAAGTGGTGGAGGCCAACGCCCGGACCTACTTCGACCAGATCTACAAGGTCCTCGATCCGGCCCGCACTGAGGTCCACGGGAATTCCGAATGGCTGTCTTCCATGGACGCCGCTGGGGTCTTGCAGTTGATGGGCAAGGCCACCTTGCAGCAGGTCCTGCAGAGAGAGGACTTTGCCGAGCGTCTACGGACCGGCTCCCCGATCGGGGCCCATGAGATCCTCTATCCCTTCAACCAAGCCTATGACTCGGTGGCGGTCAGGGCAGATTTGGAAGTAGGCGGTAGCGATCAACTCTTCAACCTGTTGTTTGGGCGCGAAATCCAACGCGGGTACTCGCAGGAACCTCAAGATATTGCCGTGTTTCCACTTCTGGAGGGACGCGATGGCAGCATCAAAATGAGCAAATCGGCGGGTAATCACATCGGGATCGCTGAGGCGCCGGCTGAGATTTACGGCAAGATCATGTCGATACCTGATCATCTGACCGAGCGTTACCTCCGCCTGATCGGTAGGCTCCCCAGCTCCGAGGTGGACAGGCTGTTGACCCTGGGCCCACGTGACGCCAAAGCAGCCCTCGCACTGCGGATGGTGGCTCGCCTGCACGGGGAGGATGAAGCCGTGGCCGCGGAGGAGGATTTCCGGCGTAGGTTTCGGGCCCGGGAGGCGCCCCAGGAAATGGAAGACCATCGGCCGGCCCAACCCGACGATCTCACGGGTACCATGGTCGAGGCTGGCCTGGCCTCCAGTCGGGGTGAGGCTAGGCGACTTAGCCAACAGGGTGGAGTCAGGATCAATGGAGAGAAGGTGACCGAGGCCTCTTTCAGCTCTTTCGAGAACTCTGACGTCCTCCAAGTTGGCAAAAGGCGATTCGTCCGTATTAGACTGAGCGAATAAATGTTCGGAGGGCGCGCATAGGTGTCAGGTCATTCGAAATGGGCCGGAATCAAGCATAAGAAGGCCATCGTCGATGCCAAGCGGGGCCAGGCATTCACCCGCGCCAGTCGGGAGGTCACCATCGCAGCCAAGGAAGGCGGCTCCAGCCCCGACGGGAACTTCCGCCTGCGCCTAGCCATCCAGAAAGCTCGCGAGATGAACATGCCCACCGACAAGATCGACGCGGCCATCAAGCGAGGGACCGGCGAATTGTCGGGCAACAACCTGGAGGAGCTGCGTTACGAGGGCTATGGGCCGGCGGGCGTTGCCGTCATGGTCGACGCGTTCACGGACAACCGCAACCGTACGTCGGCCAACATGAAGCACATCTTCAACAAGTTCGGCGGGAACCTGGGCGAGACCAATTCAGTCGGTTGGATGTTCGATCGCAAGGGCGTGCTGGAAGTCGAGCTCAGCAGTGCTGACCCAGACGATGTAGGTCTGGCGGCGATCGAGGCGGGAGCCGAGGACGTCCAGACGGAAGGGTCCTCGATGGAAATCTCGACGGCACCAGCGGATCTCGACGGCGTCCGTCAGGCGGTGCAGGCTTTCGCGGTGACCATTGCCAGTGCGGAGGTGACCATGCGTCCCACCCAGGTTGTGCAGGTGGACGAAGACCGCGCTTCTGGGGTCCTGAGGCTCCTGGAGGCCTTTGAGGAGGACGAGGACGTCCAGCAGGTGTATGCCAACTTCGACATCGCGGCCGACGTCCTGGAGCGCATCTCAGCCTCTGTCTGAGTCCACCGGCCTGATCCTCGGCATCGATCCTGGCCTTGCCAGGACTGGCTACGCCTTGTTGGCGGACGGGGAGTCGGTGGTAGCCTGTGGCTCGATCAAGACCTCGCCTGGTCCGGCTCCGGCCAGACTCCTCTTGATCGCCGACGAGCTGGCATCGATTCTGGCTCGGTTTTCGGTCCAGGAGGGCGCCCTGGAAGAGCTCTTCATGGGGCGCAACCGGACCAGTGTGATCGGGGTGGCCCAGGCCAGGGGAGCCCTTCTGCTGGGACTGGCCCGGGCCGAGGTTCCAGTGTTTGAATACAAGCCGGCCACTGTCAAATCGATCCTCACCGGTTACGGCATGGCTGACAAGGCACAGTTGGGTCGGATGCTCAGCCTGCAGTTGAGGCGCGGGGAGGTGCCTGGAGATAATCACGCGGCCGACGCCATCGCCATCGCGGTGTGTCACGCCCGCAGCAGGCGGCTGGCGGTGATGGCTCGTTGATCGGCTACCTTCGGGGTCGCCTGGTTCGAAGCAGCGGCGAACATCTGGTGCTCGATGTCGGAGGGGTGGGGTATCTGGTCAGCGTGCCCACCACGGTTCGAGAGCGGATCGGCAAGGTCGGAGACGAGGTCGAAGTTCACATCCATACCCACGTTCGGGAGGATATTCTGGCCCTCTTCGGTTTTGGGTCCGTCGAAGAATTGGAGTTCTTCAAGATGTTGATCGAAGTCGATGGTGTCGGCCCCAAGGTTGCGCTCGGGATCCTCGGCTCCTCGCATATCGGAGTCCTCAAACGGGCCATTCTGGCTGAGGACCCAGCCCTCATCCGGAGAGCTCCGGGGGTGGGTGCCAAGACAGCCGCCAAGGTCATCATTGATCTCAAGTCCAAGCTCGAAGGCGACGTCACCCTGCTGGTGGAGCCAAAGGGCGGTGGCCATGCTCTTGGCCTCGCCCAGCAGACCGAGACGGCGCTCAGAGGCCTCGGCTATACGCAGCAACAGGCGCGAGAGGCCATCGAGGGGATCGACTGGGGAGAGGCTACCTCGGTTCAGGGCGCGCTTACCTCCGCGCTCAAACTGCTGGGACAGCGATGAGCGAACGACTCCTGGATCGGGGTGCCGGGGAATTCGACGAAGAAGAACTCGATCTGAGTCTGAGGCCTCGCTTGCTCAGCGAATACGTGGGTCAGGAGACGGTGCGTGACCAGCTCGGCATCCAACTCGAAGCCGCCCGGCGGCGGGGGGAGGCCGTCGAGCACATCCTGCTCTGTGGCCCTCCTGGTCTGGGCAAGACGACCCTGGCCAACATCATCGCCAACGAGCTGGGAGTACAGATCAAGACCACTTCAGGACCCGCGATCGATCATGCGGGGGCATTGGCATCGATGCTCACCAATCTGGCCGAACGGGACGTCTTCTTCGTGGACGAGATTCACCGCCTGAACCGGGTGGTGGAGGAGTCCCTATATCCGGCTCTGGAAGACTTTCACTTCGACATTGTCCTGGGCAAGGGTGCCGGGGCCTCGTCAGCCCGGCTGCCTCTGCCAAGATTCACCGCCGTTGGAGCGACCACCAGGCAAGGCCTCCTGAGTGCTCCCATCCGAGACCGGTTCGGTGCCATCTATCGGCTTGAGTTCTACACCGAGACAGAATTGGAGTTGATCGTGCGTCGATCGGCCCGAATCCTGGGGGTGGCCATCGATAGCTCGGCGGCGAGCGAGATCGCGGGCAGAGCCCGTGGGACGCCGCGAATAGCCAACCGCCTGCTAAGGCGGCTGCGGGATTATGCCGAGGTTCGCGCCGACGGGCATATCTCACTGGCGGTGGCAACGGACGCCCTCGATCGGCTGGGGATCGATGGCCGGGGGCTGGAGCCGCTCGACCGACAGCTTCTGGCCACCATCATCGAAAAGTTTGGGGGGGGGCCAGTGGGGCTGGACACCATCGCCACCTCACTCAGCGAGGAATCCGAAACCATCGAAGATGTACACGAGCCGTTCCTAATTCAACGGGGTTTCCTGGCCCGCACGTCGAGAGGGCGGGTGGTGACAGACCTGGCGTATCAGCATTTGGGCCTTGAACCTCCTGTCGGCGGTGCCATTCAGGGATCGTTGCTCTGAGCTGAGGCACGGGATCCAGTCGGTGGACTCCAGCAAACGCTAGAATCCACCCGATTTGCGCTACCTCGTCAACTGGCCCGCCCGGATCATCGTCATCGCCTTGGTCGCGTTCTCGGCGGCGGTCGCTACCACCGGCTACGCTCTCCCGCCGCGTTTCTCCAGCTGGCAGGCCACCTTCCACAAGGGGCTCGATCTAGCCGGAGGAGCCCGGATGGAACTCCAACTCACCAACTTCCCCCCTGGGCGAGATCGGGCCACCCTCGAAAAAGAGGAAATCGCCATTCTTCAAAAGCGAGTCAATGCTCTGGGAGTTTCGGAGCCAGTGGTCTCTGCTGAGGGGACCAACGACGATCGCATCCTGGTCGAATTGGCCGGCGTTTCCTTGGCTCAGGCCCAACAGGCGGTGGGGAAGACCGACCGGCTGGTCTACACGACCTGGATGGCTGATTCGACTGTGACCAATGGCATCGAGCCTGGTCAGCGGCCGCAGCTGACCAACCTGACCGGTGCCAATGTCACCAACGCGAACGCTGTCTTCCAAACGGGTAGCGGTGGCATTCCTCAATGGGTGGTGGCAATTTCCTTCGACCCAGCTGGAGCCGACCTGTTTGGGAAAC
Organism: Candidatus Dormiibacterota bacterium; assembly: GCA_035939985.1. GTDB lineage: Bacteria > Chloroflexota > Dormibacteria > Dormibacterales > Dormibacteraceae > DASZFH01. The sequence continues at coordinate 3,815 of DASZFH010000034.1, read as the reverse complement.
TGACAACTACCGCCGGAGCTGCGACTGGAACGCCTCAGAACAACCTGGGGATCTGGCTCGATCTGACCCAGAGTGACGTGGATAACTGGAATGCGAATGCCAATCAACTCTCGCTGCCGCCGGAGCAGGGCGGCAAGCTGGTCACCAATCCCACCACCAGCGGTCCGATCCTGGGCGGTCAGGCTCAGATCCAAGGCAACTTCACCCAGGCGACAGCCACAGCGCTCGCGACGAGCCTGAATGAGGGCGCGCTTCCCGTGGACATCGTCTCCCCACCGCTGAGTACCTCTCAGGTCAGTGCGAGCCTGGGCGCGCAGGCGGTCAAACAGAGCCTGGGCGCTGGGGCCCTGGGTCTGGCGATCGTGATCATCTTCATGATCGCCTTCTACCGCCTTCCCGGCCTGCTGGCCAGCATTGCCCTGCTTGGCTATGCCTCGATCATGTTGACCTTGTTCAAAGTGATTCCGGTGACCTTGACGCTGGCCGGCTTGGCGGCCTTCGTCCTCAGTGTGGGTATGGCCGTCGACGCCAATGTGCTGATATTCGAGCGCTTCAAGGAGGAGTTGCGAGCCGGGCGAACGGTCGCGGCTGCTGCTGAGACTGGAGTGAGGCGGGCCTGGCCGGCCATCCGCGATTCGAATATTTCCACCGGGATTAGCGCCACCGTGCTTTACATCTTTGGGACCGGCCAGGTCCAGGGATTTGCGCTCACGCTGTTCGTCGGTGTGTTGGTCAGCATGTTTTCGTCAATCGTGATCACCCAGAACCTGCTGGCCGTCGTTTTGGCCTGGCGTTGGACAAGGAAGCCCGCTGCGTTGGGCGTGGAGGGTTCAGTTGTCAGATGACCTAGAGGGCGGTCAGCCCGAAACCGTCAGCGAAGCCCCGTCCAAGCTCGAACCCAAGCTCGGTCGGAAGATCGACTTTGTCGGCCGGCGCAACCTGTTCTTCGGCATTTCGCTGCTGATCATCATCCCCGGGATCGTGAGCATGCTCTGGCATGGGTTTCTGCTCGGGATCGATTTCCAAGGTGGAACCGAATTCGACCTGACATTTAAGAACAATCCCTCAATAGCTCAGGTTGAGGCCGCGATCAACTCGACTGGCCTCGATGCCACGGCTCAGCAGGGCAATAATCGCGACTATTTCATTCGCACCGTCCCTCTCGCCACCGCGACTCAAGAACAGGCCGTGCTGGACAAGCTGGCCTCGAAGCTGGGTAAGGTCAACGAACAGGGAGTGACCGTCATCGGAGGTACGGTCGCGTCGGAGACCGTGAGCGGCGCGCTGTATGCGGTCTTGATCGCCTCCATCCTGATCCTGTTCTATTTGGCGCTGCGATTCCACCGATTGCCCGGCGGGTGGGGTGCAGGCTTCCAATTTGGGGGGGCAGCGCTCTTCGCGCTGCTCCATGACGTCGCCCTCCTGACCGGTGTGTTTTCCATTCTGGGCAAGGTCTTCAACCTGCGGGTGGGGGAGATCGACAGCTTATTTCTGACTGCCGTTTTGACCGTGGTCGGGTTCTCCGTCCATGACACGATTGTGGTCTTCGATCGAATCCGAGAGAACCTGCGCCTCAGCCAGCGCCTGTCATTTGAGCAGGTGGTCAACCTCAGCATCATGCAGACATCCGCGCGGTCGATCATCACCAGCTTCACGGTCTTGATCGTCCTGCTGGCCCTCTTCCTGTTCGGCGGAGATTCCATCAGGGGTTTCTCGCTGGCTCTCCTGGTGGGGATCATCTCGGGCGCATACAGCTCGATTTTCAACGCCGCGCCTCTGCTCGTGGTCTGGCGCCGGCTGGCAGCTGAGCGTGCTGGTAGATAGGTGTCAAATGTGGGAGCTTTACCCTCGGTTCTTCTGGCCTAACTGACGCGGAATTCCCAAGACATGCCAAGCTGGCCCATAACTGAGATCAAAGAGCTTCTCGAACCGGTGGTTGCCCATTTGGGGTATTCAATCTACGCCGTCGATCAACTCGGACCTGGCGGCCGGACCCTACGAATCTCCATCGACAAGGATCCCGCGGTATCGATCGACGATTGCAGCCGCGTGGCGGAGGTCGTAGGGCCGCTCCTTGACCAATCGGAGATCGTCCCTGGTTCCTACACTCTGGAGGTCTCCTCACCGGGTGCCGAACGCCCGATTCGAAACCGGGCCGAATACGAGCGATTCGTCGGCCGACGGGTGAATGTCAAATACCAGCTTGGCCCTTCTGATGGCGTTATCGAGGGGCCGCTGATGGCTGTCGACGACGGTGGCATTGCCGTTCAGGGCCGTTCGGGAGAGGTTATGCACCTCGCCTGGGAAGACGTCGTTTTCGGGCGCCTGGCGCTCAAGCTTTAGGAGGGCCGCGGCAGGTTATGGCGACTGACTTCATGAGCGCCCTCCAGCAGATCAACGCCGAGATGGGTGTTCCCCTCGATGAATTGCTCACCTCGGTAGAGGCGGCGCTGGCATCGGCTTACCGGCGGGCCTTCAACCCTCCGGGCTTCATCACGGTCCACATCGACCCGCAGACAGGGGACCTGGCGGTCGAGAGTCGGGTGGTCACGGACACCGGCCTGGAGGTGATCGAAAACCTCCCCACCGGAGATTTTCGGCGTTTGGCGGCGCAGACCGCTCGCTCCGCGGTGATGAAGCAGCTTCGCAATTTGGAGAAGGACAAAGCTCTGAGCGAGATCTCGTCCCATCGCGGGGAGCTGGCGAGTGGCGCAATCGATCGGGTTGAACATGGCACTTGTTACATCGACCTGGGCCGAGTCGAAGGCGTGATGCCACCGGAGGAGCAAATTCCGGGCGAGGCGCTAAGGCCAGGTCGGCTGATCACGATCGTGATCCTCGATCCGAGGACCGGCTGGAAGGGTCCCCAAGTTACTGTTTCCCGGGCCCATCGTGTTTTTGTGCAGCGGCTGATGGAAGCTGAGGTCCCGGAGATTGGAAGTGGCGCGGTTGTGATCAGGGCCATCGCTCGCGAACCAGGGCTGCGGACCAAGGTGGCGGTCAGTAGCGATCAGTCGGGGATCGATCCGGTTGGAGCCTGCGTTGGCCCCAAGGGTGTTCGTCACCGCTCCCTGCTGGCCGAATTGGGCCAGGAGCATGTCGACATCGTCCCCTGGTTTGAGGATCCCGCTCCCTTCATCGCCGCCGCCCTGGGGCCGGCCACGGTGGTCGAGGTGAATCCCGACAAGGCTAGTCGCACGGCCACAGTGCTTGTGCCACGTTCCCAGCTCTCGCTCGCCATCGGCAAGGACGGCCAGAACGCTCGCCTGGCCGCCAAGTTGACGGGCTGGCGGATCGATATCAAGGCGTCCAGTGATGCCTCCGAGGGAGAGGGCTGACCTTCTCCGCAGTTCCAGAACCGGCCCAAGGGCCGATCAGGACCTGCCTGGCCTGCCGCCAGAAAGCCGCCAAGGCGGCCATGTTCCGTTTCCACCGCCAGGCCGATGGACAAGTGATTTGGGACCCACCGCAGCTCGCGCCTGCCCGGGGTGGGTACCTCCATCGTGAACTCACCTGCATCGAACTTGCGCGCAAACGTGGTGTGCTCGATCGGGCCCTCAAGGGCCACTGTGAGAGCGCGATTTGGGAGCTGCTTCGAGCCGCTTTGGAACCCGGGATCAGGGATAGTCACACCCGGCTGTCATAATCACCTACCGAATGAAAGCGCACGAGCTTGCAAAAGAGCTCGGGATAAGTCAGAAGGAACTCGTCAACTTCCTTACTCAGCGGCGGCTGACCCGTAACCCCGCCGGACCGCTCCCGCCACGAGCCCTTGAGGCGGCGCGGAGCCAGTTCGGCACGGCCACCGCGCCCCT
>DASZFH010000033.1:0-12572 GCA_035939985.1 Candidatus Dormiibacterota bacterium | reverse complement strand
TGACGATCGCGTCACATTTTTCGAAAGCCCCGTCGAAGTCCTGCTTGATCAGAGTCCGGACCTTTTGGGCCTTGAGGTAATACGCGTCGTAATAGCCGCTGGACAGCGCATAGGTCCCGAGCATGATTCGACGGCGGACCTCGGCACCGAATCCACGTCGCCGGGTACGGAGATACGTCTCCATAAGGTTGGTGGCGGTTGGATCGCTCTGGCCATATTTGATCCCGTCGAAGCGGGCCAGGTTGGAGGATGCCTCGGCCGGGGCGATGATGTAATAGGCGGCGAGGCCGTACTCTGTGTGCGGGAGGTCGACTTCGACCAACTCCGCGCCAGCATCCTGGAGGACGTCAAGGGCAGTGCGGATGGCCTTTTCCACCCCGGGCTCTATCCCTGGGACCCCGAAGTACTGCTTGGGCACACCCAGCCTCATCCCCTCGACTCCCATTCCAATTCCGCTCAGGTCGAGCGGAGCGTCGATGCAGGTCGAGTCGCGTGGGTCAGGTCCACAGATTGCCTGCAACACTGAGGCGGCATCGTCGATGGAACGGGTGAAGGGACCGATCTGGTCCAGGCTCGAGGCGAAGGCGATGAGGCCGCTGCGGCTGACCCGCCCATAGGTGGGCTTGAGGCCAACCACTCCACAGAGCGAGGCGGGTTGGCGGATCGACCCACCGGTGTCGGTGCCGAGAGAATAGACCGCCTCTCCAGCCGCGACCGCTGCCGCGCTGCCACCGGACGAGCCGCCGGGGACCCTGTCGACGTCCCAGGGATTGTGGGTTGGGTGCCAGCCCGAATTCTCCGTCGAGCTCCCCATCGCAAACTCGTCACAGTTGGTCATGCCCAGAAAGACCGCCCCAGCGTCACGGAGGCGCTTGACTGCGGTGGCCTCGTATGGCGGGTGAAATCCGGCCAATATCTTCGAACCGGCGGTTGTCTCGACTCCCTTCACGCATAGGACGTCCTTAATGGCGACAGGGATGCCTTCGAGGGGGCGTAGTAGATGGCCGTCGCGGACCCGCTTGTCAGCCCTGGCCGCCTGGGCGGTGGCAAGGTCGGAGGTAAGGCGGAGGTATGCGCCGACCACAGGGTCGACCGCCTCGATCCTTGACAGGTGGGCTTCCAAAAGACCCACGGCCGAGACCTCCTTGTCCACCAGGAGTTGGTGGAGATGGGAGATTGTGAGAGATGTCAGCTCTTTGATGGTGCCCCCCACCTAACCATTTGAATGGAGAGGATTTCCGAACCGTCCGTCTGGCCGTCCGTCTGGCCGTCCGTCTGGCCCCCCTCCCTGCCCTCCCCCCGCTCCGCGGGTGGAGGAGTTTCTAGGGGAATCACGGGTTGGGGTCCTGGATTGCTTTGACCACGATCAGACCGTCCTCGCCAGCGGGCGCGTTGAAGAGCGCGTCCTCGGGGGTCAGACACTCGGCGGGCTCGTCATCACGCATCACGTTCCGGACCTCGATCACCTGGGCCGTCGGGGAGATGGCATCGGTGTCGAGCTCGCTAAGGCGGTCGATGTGGGTGAGGATTCCGCTCAACTGCCCGGCGTAGAACTCCTCCTCGCCCGGCTCCAACTCCAACCGAGCCAGCATGGCAACATGGCGCACCTGCTCACGGGATAGGGTCATCCAGGAAGTTTAGACAACCGGGTCGGGTGCGACCGGGAGTGGCAACTCTGAATGCAGTGGCAATTGAATGGTAACGTTATGACATGCGGATGGCAGTGGATAAGGCGGGGCGGATTGTGGTCCCGAAGGCTCTTCGCGATCAGCTCGGACTGGAGCCCGGAACCGAACTGGAAGCAGAGGTTGAAGGAGGTCGCCTGGTCGCCAGGCCGATCGGTCCTGAAGTGGTCCTGGTCCTAGAAGGCGGTCGTTTGGTCGCAACCTCCCCATCTGCGACCAAGATGACCGACGACGAGCTACGCCTGCTGGTCGATCAGAATCGTGAATGGCCACACAGCTTCTAACTGCAGACACAAGTGTGGTGGTGCCGTCACTACTAACCTGGCACGCCAGCCACCGCCAAACCGCAGAGGCGCTCAAGGAGGTTCACCGCCTGCCCTCCCACGTGATGGCGGAGGCCTTCTCGGTAATGACTCGCCTTCCAGTTCCTCATGCGTTGAGCCCCCAGCAGGCCAGACAACTTCTTGCCTCTGCATTTCCGGACGAACCCCTAGGGCTATCCCCGACGGGTTACCTTGAGATCATTCGCAAAATGAGCGAAGCCGCATTGGGCGGAGGCCGGATCTACGACGCCATCGTGGGTGCCACGGCAGCTTCGGCCGGTGCGACCCTGTTGACCGCTGACCGGCGGGCTCTCCCGGTCTATGCCTTGGTCGGAGCCAATGCCAGGTTAGTCGCCTGACCCATCGACTCTTACTCGGAGTCCCCAGGGAGCGGACTGGGAGTCAAACCCCGTCCGGGCCGTAGCCGAGAATCGCATCCTGCTCCTCAGGGCTGGGGGCATGGCCGATCATCTCTGCGGGGATCGTAGGCCAGATCTCTTTGTCAAGCAGGCGCCGCAGGGCAAGTTGGCGACCCCTGGCTGAAGTCTGGGCCAGCATTGCGGACCGAATGGCGGGTTCCCAATTCTTGAGCCGGCCCGTGAATCTCACCTCAGTGCCTCCGCGCAGGTTGACCACGATCGAGGTCGACAGCCCGCGCCTCGCCTGCTTGAGCTCGACTATCTCATCGAACCAGATGGCGTAGCAGCGATCACTACTCGCGGCCCGGCTCACCGCCCGCGACCGACCTATCAAGGATGCCACCGGCAGCAACAGAGTGCAGGCAATGAGCGGAACAATCAGGGCTAACAACCTGGCGCGCATTCCGAAATCGGAACCCAGAGCGGAGCTGGCAAAACCGAAACTGCTTGGCGCAACTAACGCCACGCATGACGCCCAACCGAACATCGGGACGTGGACCAGTCTGTCTGGGTACAGCAAGAGGCGTCCCTGGCGCGCTCTGAACCATCCCCAACGCGCAATTGCCGCGGAGTTCAGCGAAGGCTTGGCCCAGTTTGTCGGTTCAGGGGGGATCGCCATTTGGCTGCTCACAATCCCTGTAACTGCTCGATCAAGTCCAGGAACCCCCCTTCATTCAAGATCTCCACCTTGAGCCGCTCCGCCTTCTCCAGCTTGGACCCAGCGCTTTCGCCCGCCACAACATAATCGGTCTTGGAGCTGACGCTGCTGCCCGCTTTGCCCCCGAGGCGGCGGACCAGGGCTTCGGCGTCGGGGCGGGTCATCGAGTCCATGGTGCCGGTGAAGACGAAGGTCTTGCCGGTTAGCGGCCCCTCCCCCACCGCCTCCGCCTCCAAGGGTTGGACCCCGGCGTCCAGCAGCCGGTCGACCAGTTCGCCGCCGTGGCCAGAGAAGAACAACCGGGCTTCCCGAGCCAAGCTCGGGCCGACCCCGTCGACTGTCTGCAACTGGTCCTCGCTGGCGTTGCGAACAGAGTCGAGGGTGCCGAAGTGCACCGCCAACACGTCTGCCGTGGCATCGCCCACCTCGGGTATGCCCAACCCATAGAGGAATCGAGCCAGGGGCGGGTGGCGGCGCTCCTCCAAACGGGCCAGCAGGTTGTCGGCCGACTTCTCCCCGAAGTGGTCCAGCTCGATCAGTTGAGCCTTGGTCAGCCTCCAGAGATCGGAGGGGTCTTTGACCCAGCCCCGGTCCAGCAGTTGCTTGATGGTGGCCTGGCCCAGGCCGTCGATGTTGAGGGCGGTTCGGCTCGCGAAATGGCGGACCCTCTCCAGGCGCTGCGCTTCACAAAACGGGTTGATACAGCGGTGGGCCACGTAGGGCTCCTCGCGCACCACCTCCCCGTCGCAGACCGGGCAGCGGGCGGGCATCTTCCAGCCCGGCCTAGGGTCCTTAACTGAAACCACCTCGGGGATGACATCCCCGGCCCGCTGGACCACCACGGTAGCTCCGGCGTAAACGCCCTTCTCGTTGACCATCTGCTCGTTGTGGAGGCTGGCGTTGCGAACCGTGACGCCACCCACCACCACCGGCTTGAGGTGCGCTACGGGAGTCAGAACCCCCGTCCGCCCGACGTAGCAGACGATCTCCTCCACCTCCGTCTCGGCCTGCTCGGCCGCGTACTTGAAGGCGATCGCCCAGCGTGGGGACCGCGCCACAAAACCCAGTTCCAACTGGTGGTCGTGGCGATCGACCTTGACCACCAACCCGTCGATCTCGTGGTCGAGATCGTGGCGGTGTTGGTGCCAGTAAGCGTGGGTCTCGATCACCTCCTCAACCGATGCCATGCGACGCCGGTTGGGATTGACCCGGAACCCCATCTCCGCCAATCCTTCCAGAACCTCCCATTGGCTGTGAAGGGGACCGGCTGGATCGAGGGTGTACATGAAGGTCTGCAAATTGCGGCTCCGGGTCACCGCGGGATTGAGCTGGCGAACAGTACCGGCGGCCGAGTTGCGGGGATTGACGAACGGCTGCTTCCCCGCCTCTTCAAGTTCTCTGTTCAACCGTTCGAAGCTCGCAAGAGGGAAGTACACCTCGCCCCGCACCTCGAAGCGCTCGGGTAAGCCAGCCAGAGGCGTCACCCGGAGGGGGACGCTCTTGATGGTCCGGATATTGGCTGTGACGTCCTCTCCAACCAGCCCGTCGCCCCTGGTAGCCGCCCGAATCAGGCGGCCCCCCTCGTAAGTGAGGCTGATGGCGAGGCCGTCGATCTTGAGTTCGCCCACGTAGGTGACCTCCTCCCCCGCGGCCTGCCGAACCCGCTTGTCCCAAGCCCGGATCTCGGCCTCCTCGAACGCGTTCTGGAGGCTGAGCATCGGTGACCCGTGTCTGACTTTCTGAAACTGCTCCCCCACCTCGCCGCCAACTCGCTGCGTCGGTGAATCCGGAGTGACCAGGTCCGGATGCTCCTCCTCGATCCGGCGCAGTTCCAGAAAGAGCCGGTCGTACTCCGCATCCGAGACGGAGGGGTTGTCGTCTACGTAATACGCGTGGTCGTGCCTGCGGATCTGGGAGCGCAGATCCTCCGCTCGGTCGGCGGCTCCCTGGCTCATAGCTTGGTCAAAGGGGCCAGCATCCCGCTCAGGATCTTGAGCCCAGCCGTGTCGAACTGGACCATCAACTCTTCGTCCGTTCGGGTGAGGGTGCTCTTGATGATCACTCCATTGCCGAAGGTCGGATGTTGGACCCGCTCCTGGGCGGCGTAACGCTGCACCGGCGGTGCGGCCGGCGCGGGCTGGCTCTGGCGCTCCATCAGCCGATCGCGGTGGGTACCACTGCGGGGAGGCGGAACCGGCGCCATCCCTTTAATCGGTGCGGCGAGCAGCGGCCGCGGGATCTCGGAAAGAAAGCGGCTGGGCAACCCAGCGGATGTGTGCCCATGGACGTGACGCCGGAAGGCACAGCTGAGGTAGAGACGATCCTTGGCTCGAGTCATCCCCACGTAGCAAAGGCGCCGTTCCTCGGCCTCCGCCTTGGGATCATCGAGGCTGCGTTGGTGGGGAAGCAGGCCCTCCTCCAACCCGACCAGGAACACCACCGGAAATTCCAGGCCTTTGACCATGTGGAGAGTGATCAGAGTCACGCCTGGCCCCTGGTCGTCATAGCCATCGACATCTGAGACCAGTGCGATCTCGGTCAGAAAGGTCTCCAGCGCGTTGGAGGGATCATTCCCCCCGACCTCCTCGGCCAGGCCCCGCAATTCCCCCAGGTTCTCGAGCCGGGCCTCCCCCTGCGGAGTACCGTCGTCGTAATAGTCCCTCAGGCCCATGACCTCGACCACCTGATCGGCCAGCTCGCCGGGCCCAACCGCGCCGATCAGGGCTCGCAGCGATTTGAGCTGGCGGGCAAATTGCTCCACCGCTCCAAGAGCCTGCCTGGGCACCCCCGGAACGTCGCCGATTCGATCCATGGTCTCGATCAGATCAAGGCCCGCCTCGTGGGCAAAGCTGGTCAGTGCCTCCACCGTGACCGGCCCAACCTTGCGGCGGGGCACGTTGACGATGCGGCCAAAGCTGACTCCGTCGGCGGGATTGGAGAGGAAGCGGAGATAAGCGACCACATCGCGAATTTCGCGCCGCTCCCAGAACTTGACTCCACCCACCAACCGATAGGGGATGCGACGCCGGTTGAGCACATCCTCAAATGCTCGCGATTGGGCGTTGGTGCGATAGAGAACAGCGAAATCGCCAAAATCGCGACCCTCGGAGCGCTTCAGGCGCCCAATCTCGTCGGCGACGTATTCCGCTTCCTCAACCTCGTTGTAAGGCTGGAGCGCAACCACCCGATCGCCTCCGGTACGGGCGGTCCACAGTCGCTTGGGGGCTCGGTCGACATTGCGACTGATGACCGCATGGGCGACATCCAGGATCGGCTGGGTGGAGCGGTAATTCTGCTCCAGATTGACGACATGGGCCTCCGGATAGTCCTTCTTGAAATCAAGGATGTTGCGGACATCTGCCCCCCGCCAGCCATAAACACTCTGGTCGTCATCGCCCACCACGGCAAGGTTGCGATGCTCCCGGGCCAACAGGTTGACGAGCACATATTGAGCCCGGTTGGTGTCCTGATACTCATCCACCAGCACGTGTCGGAAGCGATCCTGCCAGGTGGCCAAGGCGTCAGCGTCCTCTCGGAACAGCAGGACCAAGCGCAGAATCAGGTCGTCGAAGTCCAGCGCCTGAGAGGTCTGGAGGATCTCCTGATAGGTTCGGTAGCAGCGACGCACAATCTCGTCCTGATAGCTCTCGCTGGGATAGCCGTCTGGTTCGATGAGATCGTTTTTGGCCTTCGAGATGAGATGGGAAAGGGTGGCCGGGGGGTATCGCTTCTGATCGAGACCATGAATCTCAAGGACTCGCCTTAGAGCCGCGCGGGTGTCGTCTTCATCGAAGATGACAAAGCTGCGATGAAGACCGAGCCGATCGGCCTCGCGGCGCAGGATCTTCACCGCCGTTGAGTGGAAGGTCCCCACCCACATCGTCTGGGCCGGTTCGCCCACCAACATCTCCACCCGCCCCCGCATCTCCTTGGCGGCCTTGTTGGTGAATGTCACCGCCAGCAGACGATCAGGCCAGGCCTTGCCTGTCGCGACCAGGCGGGCGATCCGCGTGGTCAGGACCCGGGTTTTGCCACTGCCCGCACCAGCAAAGGTGAGGAGCGGGCCCTCCTCATGCAGGACCGCCTCGAGTTGGGGCGGGTTGAGGCCCGCCAGAACCTGGTCGAGGGCGGGTGAGACATGAGCCGTGGGCACGTTGTCTTCAAGATTATTGCCAACCGTTGCGGATCAGCAGTACCTGGAACGCCAGAGCCAAGCCGTACCCTGATCCGCGACGACGCCGCAAATCAGTGGATCAGGGCTATATTGGCGCCCTCAAGATGTCGAACGCGAACCTTCCGGGTGGGGACCGGCCGGCCGCGACGATCGGATCTGATCGGGACCGCCTGCTGTTCGCCCTGGCGGCCGAGCTGACCTCGTCACTGGATCTGGACATCGTCCTCAACCGGACCATGGACCAGGTCATCGAGCTGATGAATGCCGCTCGCGGGTTCATCGTCCTGGTCGACCCGGCGGGAACTCTTGAGGTCAGAACCTCACGAAACGAGACCAGCGAAACCGAGCAACGCGAATTCCTGGGCTCCAAGGCTGTGATCGAAAAGGTCGTCGCCACCGGCCAGGCGGTGCTGGCCACCGACGCGACCGCGGACGATCGTTTCAAGGGCCGGGACAGCGTCATCCTGCAGAACCTTCGATCCATCGTCGCAGTCCCACTCATCGCGCAGGGACAGGTGATGGGCGCTGTTTATTGCGACAACCCATTTCGATCCGGCATCTTCGGAGAACAGGACAAGGAATTCCTTCAGGCCATCGCCCATCAAGCGGCAATCGCGATCGAGAACGCCCGTCTCTACACCGAACTCAAATCGGAGCTGAGGGAATCCGACCGGCTCCGGGCGACATTCGAGCGCTATGTCAACAAACAGGTGATGGAACGGGTGCTGGCGGAGCCCGAGGGCGGCTTCCTCGCCGGTGAGCGGCTGCGGGTGACGATGCTCGCAACCGACATCGCCGGCTTCTCGACACTGTCCCGGGAGCTGGCGGCCGAAGACCTGGTCCGCCTTCTCAACGACTACTTCCGCGGCGTGGTCGACATCGTCATCGATCACGGAGGCAACATCGACAAATTCCAGGGGGATGGGCTTTTGGCGGTATTCGGAGCTCCGGTACCCTTGGCCGATTCACCCCATCGGGCCGTTGCCGCCACCCGGGCGTTGATCAAACACCTGGCCCATTTCAACCGGCGCCGGGCTCAAGCAGGCAGAGCCCCACTGGAGGTCGGGATGGGGCTCGACACCGGCTCGGTGGTGGCGGGTAACGTCGGGACCGATCGGCGCCTTGAATACACCCTGATCGGGGTCCCGGTCAACAACGCGGCCTACCTGAGCAAGATGCGGCCGGCCGCAGTGCTCCTGTCCCACAACACGTTTGAGGAGCTCGGCGGGACCGAATCCGCGGTGGAACGGGCACCGATTGCACTCAAGGGAACCACCCGCAAGTTCCCAATTTACCAACTCTAGAGGGGTGGTCCTTAGGAGGCCGAGTCGGGCTATTTACAGCCCCACTGATTGGGACCGCTGTGTTGGTACAGCCAGGCGGCCGCATTGGCATTGGCGGTGGCATCGTAAGGGGACGAACTACCGTAGGGAGTGTGCGCCCAGGTCGACGGGGCGAACTGAAACAGGCCCATGTAACCGGCAGGATTGTAGGAATTGGGGTTATACCCGGATTCGCAGGCGGACACCCGCAGAGCCCAAGACACCGCATCCGGCCCCTGGGGAGCGAATGCCGCTTGGATGATGGCCTGGACGGCCGCGTGGTCCGGGGTGGACACGGGGGGCGGCGGTGGCGGCGCGCCAACCGCATTGGCAGACGCAGACGCGGCGGCGTCAGCAGCCGTCTTGATTGCGGCCGCCCGATCCGCACGGGCTCGTTCGATCACCGCCTCTTGAGTTGCCGCCCTGTCCTGGGCGATCTCGGCACGAGGGTCGAAGGCCGCCATAGCGGCGGAGACGGTAAACGACGGCTGGATGTGTTGCGTCTGTGCGCTCAGTGCATAAGCCCCGGCGACCAAACTCGCCACAAACATGAGCCCGTTCTTCAGATGATCCAAACGCTTATAGCCGCAGCCGAAGGGCCATAGGGTTACTCCTCGATCCGGCAGCCACAGGGCGCAGCCTGAGCCGGAGTCCCGAGCGTTGGAGTGGAACGTGGAGGAGAAGAACGCTCGGCTACAGAATGCTGGTTTCGTAGGCCACCTTACCAAATCAGAGGCCCTCGCGCAAACCGGTGGCGGACTGGAGATGGCAGCCTATACCGGCCCGGTGGAGCACATCCCGTCCCATCGCCGGCGGCGAGACGACGGTGAGGGGCCCGTTCTGGGGTTCTACGCGCCGATGGAAATGGTGGTTGTGATGGTTCCGGCGTAGGTCCCTATTTTGCTGCCCGCCGGGATGGTTAGAGCCACCGCCAGAGCTTCGGTGTAAGAGCCTGTTCCGTAGCCTGCGGTAGCACTAATTACGGAGCGGGCGGAGTCCAGCGTGCCAACTGGGCTGGTCGGGGGGACCTCCGGACCGGTGGCGGCAGTCGCATTGACAGCCTGACCACTGACCAGGATTGGTGCGGACACGCCGGTGATGGCTAGGGAGGCTGCGGGAAACGCGGTTCCCACGTGGATGCCACTGTATACGAAGCTTGAAGCCTGCAGCGTCACGTGCCAGCCCAGGGCGGCTCCTGTAGAGTCATCGGCGCTGACCAAGAGCGATCCGGTCGTCGTCTGGGCGCTGTTTGAGTAAATGACGTCAGAGAGCGCCAGGTCGCCGACGCTCCCGCTGAGCACGCCCGCGGTGATATTCTGCGTGACACCGTTGCTGGCCAGAGCCGGGAGCGCCCCGGTAATGGTAAAAGCCAGGGCGGTCAGGAACCCTCCGACAATTATCGGCATACGGTTTAATTGGCAAGTTTGGACATCGTTCACTGGGTGGTCCTCCCGACCGGTGGTCACTTCGATCGCCACCTTCCGGCCGGGGTGCGACAGACAGCTCCAATCGTTTTGGTGCTTGAATGAATCTTCCCTGCGCCGGTCGTCATCTTGCGAGGTTCTTGTCGCCAACTTGACAGACCGCTGAGAGTCAGCATGACCCCGAGTTAGCTTAACAACGACTACCTGGCGGCTCGCCTCCACCGGGGCCGCCGCCGCCAGAGGCGCTGGATGACCAGGACGGCGATCCCTCCGGCCAGAATTGCCACGGCCATGGCCAGGCCAAGCACCCAGTACGAAAACCCATCTCCGAAAGTCCCCGCCGCAATCGGTCCCATGACGAGCGCTGGCGCCGGAGGCGCCCCGGTAACCACGAAAGGCAACGGGCTGGAGATGACGCTCAGGCCCGTCGCGGTGTCATCAAGAATGATTACAGCCGTGTAGCGGCCAGGCTTCAGCAGGTTCTCAAGGTGCAGCTCAAGTTGGGTTGAGGTGAGAGCGTAAAAGGAGCCCATCGTGACAGTCGAGTGACTCACCTGTCGCCTGGCCCCATCAAATACACGAGCGTCGGCCACTGGCTTCAAGTTGGAGTTGCCCGGATTCTCGACCGCGATAGAGATGACTGATCGCCCACCAACGACACTGTGACTGGCGGAGCTGGCGTGAAGCGCCGGAAAGCGAGTGCCAGGCACCGAAATCATGACCGCCAATGCGTGGCGGACCACCTGGTTCAGAACCAGACGGCCTGATCCCTGTAGTGGAACCTGGTTCTCCACCACCAAGCTTGTAATGTAGTCGCCGGCAGGGGCTCCGGGGGGAACCGAGACGGTGAAGTCCCGCCTGACCGGCATGAGCGGCTTTAGCTCGATGACTTCGGTGGCGTAGTCGAGCCAGGCGGTGGTCCCGGTGGCCACACCACCACGCAAGGCCACCCCCATTCCGCCATTGACCAGCGTGTATACGTCCCCAGCGTAGGTGAGGGCAGGGACATTCTCGGGGCCAGCGTTGACCAGATCCACGCCGAGAACGCGGCTTTCGCCGGGAGCCATCGAAAGGTCGAAGGTCGGCGAAGCCTGGCCAATCGCAGAGATTCCGAGCCGCGTGGGGTCCGGTGCAGCTAAGGCTGCGGGCATCGTCGCCGATGGGAGCAAACACGCGAGGACGACCGCGGCGCCAATTCGGAACCTAATAGCCGGTGAGGGAGATCGGATCGAGCCACACAGACTCCTAGTAGAGGCGTTCAGTTCAGGTCCCAGTCTTATTGGGCGCACGACCGGGACAACAAGAGGCTGTGCAAATGTTTCGAATCGCCCCATCCTGAGGTGCGGCCCGCAACAATTGCAGCAACCAGGTCTCAGGGCTGCCCCGGATTATCTCGCTTCAAGCTAGTGTCCTGGGCCGGAAGTTCGTAAGCAAAAGCGGCGAATGCTTTCGAGGATCTGGTCGGCGGTCTTGACCCAGATGAAGGGCTTGGGGTTCTCGTTGTAGGTCGAAAGGTATAGACGGATTGACTTTTCGAGTTCGGGAACGCTGCGGTGCGTGCCTCGGCGGATTTGCTTTTCGGTGAGCATCGCAAACCAGCGCTCGACTTGGTTGATCCAGGAGCTGTAGGTGGGCGTGAAGTGGAAGTGGAAGCGTGGGTGGCTCAGCATCCAGGTCTTGATGAGCGGCGTCTTGTGGGTCCCGTAGTTGTCCATGACCAGGTGTATCTCCAGCTCGGCAGGGACCTCCTTGTCGATCCGATCGAGGAAGCTCTTGAACTCGACCGAGCGGTGCTCACGGTGCATCTCCCCAATGACCTTGCCGGTGGCGATGTCAAAGGCGGCGAACAGAGAGGTAATTCCATGCCGGCGGTAGTCGTGGGTCCGTCGCTCGGGCAGACCCGGTGCCATCGGCAGGATGGGCTGGGTCCGGTCCAGGGCCTGGATCTGGGCCTTCTCGTCGACGCAGAGCACCAGAGCGGATTCGGGCGGGTTCAGGTAGAGACCCACGATGTCCCGAACCTTCTCAATGAACTGGGGGTCGTTGGAGAGCTTGAAGTTCTCCACCCGATGCGGTTGGAGTCCGAAGGCGCTCCAGATCCGGCGCACTGTGGTCCGGCTGACGCCACTGCGCTCAGCCATGCTGCGGGTGCTCCAGTGCGTGGCGTCGCGTGGCATCTCCTCCAGAGTCGTGACTACCACCTTCTCAACGGCCTGGTCACTGACGGTGCGGGGGGCACCCGCCCGAGGCTCGTCGAGAAGTCCTGCCAGCCCCTGCTCGATGTAACGCGAGCGCCACTTGGAGACGGTGTTGTTCGTGATGCGGAGTTCGGCCGCCACCTGCGAGCTGGGCAGGCCATCCGCGCAGCGCAGAACGACGGCGGCGCGTCGAGCCAGCCCGTTGCTCGACTTGGTCCTTTTGGTCCAGCCCAGGAGCCGCGCCCGATCTTCCTCGGAGATGGTAAGCGGAGCCTTGTGGGGTCGGCCGATTGGCATAGCGTAAACCTCGATGTGCGGCCCGAATGCGACCCCATCATTATCGCACTAACTTGCGGCCCAGGACACTAG